>NZ_JALEXO010000205.1 GCF_022780145.1 Intestinibacter sp. | reverse complement strand
AATGGTATTAACTCTGGATTGATATTAGATTCTGGCTCATCCCACAATAAAATTGTATCTTTATCTATCAATCCATTTCGTATTAGTTTATATAATAAACCTAACTTTCTAAATCCTTCAGCCTCTAAAGAAAACTCTATCTTTTTATTATCTTTCTTTATTATATAAAAATTATCATTTTCGTATACAACAGTTCCACCTATTACCTTTGACAATTTATCTAATATATTTTGATGTACTTTTGATATTTGTTTTGCCTCTGGAAGCTCTGCGTTTGTTATTATATCTATATAAGTCTTGTCAAAAGGAAGATTAAATTTATTGTTAAGTGCTAAAAATCCTTTTGAATGAGATATCATATCCTTAGCTGGTATAAATAAAGTCTTTAAATTTATATAGTCATTAAAGCTAATGTTTTCATTGTATTTTTTCGATTCAATATCTTTAATAATCTTATAAGTTAATTTTTGATCTTCACTGTATATAATTTCAATTTCAGCATTTTCTTGATTATTTTTTACTAAATTAAATGGTTCTGTATTAAAAAATTCCTTAGCTATTTCTATTTTAGTATCGTCCTTTTTATCTATAAACTGAGTTAATGCATATATGTATTTTAATAAGTGAGTTTTTCCAGTGCCATTTTCACCTATGATTACATTAACTCCTTTGTCAAAATTTAACTCAAAATCTTCAAATACAGTTATATTTTTTATAAATATTTTCTTTATATTCAAAATTTGCCTCTCCTTTTAGCTAAAAGATTCTATAAATGTTTATTTTTATTATATACAATTTAGATAATATTTAAACATTTATCGGTAAAATTTTTTATATCATCAGTCAACCCCCAGCGCCTTAAATACAGCATCCTCTGGTGATGTATAAAAAGAAGTCTGAAACTTAGCAAACAACTCTGGTGGCACTGTAGGCAAATCAACTGCACTGCTCATAGGTAGCAAAATCTTCTTAGCTCCAGCATCGAAGCAGACTTGGAGTACGTTTGCGAGCTCTTCAATTTTATTGATAGTTCCACCTATACTAAGTGATCCAAGTACAACTAGCTGACTTTGGACTGGTCGATTCATAGCGCCAGAACACAATCCTACAAATGCAGCAAGTGAAAGCTCAGAATTTAACCCAACTCCTGCAATATCCTGTACATACATCATATAATCTCTATTTGTCAGGCTTATAGATGCGCTGATATTTTTGCTGTTAGCTCTGAAGTACTTAAATGCAGTGTCTATGGATTCTTTGGCGTCTCTGTCAGATGCTAGTCCACTTTTTTCAAATTTGCCGTTTCCGTTTATGACCTCGGTCTCGATTTTGTAGACACCTATCATGCCGCTTTTCCCTCTAGCAACAGTGTACACATGGCCGGCGCGGTTCATTCCCTCTGGTATGATTTTGCCTCCACCTTGCTCTGGAACTGATACAAATTCTTCTTTGAAGGTTTCATTATCTATATAGGAAAATTGAACATCGTAAAACTCCATACCTCCGATTTTTTTAAGCTGCTCCTTGACACGTCTTCTGCCGACTAGAGCATATCTTAAAATTTCCTCGATGCCCTCCTTGTCGAATTCTCCATTAGGATATAGTAATTTTACCATACCAGATACAGTTTTTCTGACTGCGATCGTATCTCTTTGGTTTAAATTGTTACCCAACTTAAAATACTTATCTATGCTATCAGAGAAATTACGTTTTCTCATCTCTCTTAGAAATTCAGATAGATAATCAGTTATAAATCCATATTGATTAGTAAAAAACTCAGGTCTCATCTTAGGTATTTCCCAGCCAGGCAGATAGTAATGCATTCTATCAAAAAACGCACTGTCACTACTCATCGCATCTGGAAATGGCTCAAATAAGTGAGAAGTTTTTATAAGTGATTCTACACTTTGGTTTATATTTCCGACAAATACCATAGATGCAGATGCGTTTTTCTCCTCACGACCTCTAGCAAATGATCCAGATGCCATGTAGTCCTTCATAATTTGTATACCATCCTTATCCTTAAAATGAATACCAGCAACCTCATCAAAAGCAACAGTATCCCACATTCCTACAAGTCCTATTTGCTTGGAGCTCATATTGTAAAATAAATTCGCAACAGTAGTCTGTCCACCTGATACCAATATAGAGTTAGGCGAGATCTCCTTGTACAAATGAGACTTACCTGTACCACGAGGTCCAAGCTCACATAAATTATAATTATTTTCGACAAGTGGCACCATTCTAAGTATCAAATGCCATTTGACATTTTCATCCAAAGTAGTAGGCTCCATACCTATACTTCTAATCAAAACATCTATCCATTCCTGCTTAGTAAAATTACGTCTACCCTCCCTTATTTCATCTAAATCAAGATTAGGCATCTGTATAGGTGTCAAATCAGATATATTAAAAGGCGATGCATCCTTGGCATCCTCATCAAAAAAGTAATCCATCTTCAATATACACCAGATTCCTCCACATAATAATTTGTCGTAATCCTTGACATAATGAGGAGCTATCGGCACACCCTTTAACCCCAAGTTAGAAAATTCAGCCTCGTACAAATCCTTCTTGGCATTTAACTTAACTGTCAGCTTATCTATAACAGTAAACTTCCCAAGCTCTCTAATTTTCGATTTTATTTTCTCAGCCTCATCTGGTCTCACAAAATTATCAGCCAATATCCTTTTAACTCTCTCAACACCCTCATTTATGCTGTCCTCGTCATCAGTTGCACAGTACATCCCAAGCAAATACTCCAAAACATAAACAGGCACATTTGCCCCCTCTTTAATTTTCTTAGTCAAATCTTTGCGGACAACTCTGCCAGCAAAATACTCATTTAATTTTTTATCTAAACTGTCCATATTGTCACCCCTCATTTTAAAAAAATCGCCTCATATACTATAATTATAGTCCTATAAGGCGATTTAAAACACTAAAATCCAAAATCATCTTGGATTGCTATATCTATAATAAATTCATATCGTTTATACTCTTCATCTACCTCGTGATTATCTTCTATCATAACTAGATAATACTTAGATTTTTTGTCGTATTTGATACTGCTTTTTAAGGCAAATCTCTCTTTGAACACCCTCTCCTCAGCATTAGACGATTTGCTGTCGGCGATTATGCTTATTTCATTAGAGATTA
>NZ_JALEXO010000266.1 GCF_022780145.1 Intestinibacter sp. | reverse complement strand
AGTGATATTCCAGAACCATGCTGTGGTTTTTGTCTAAAATCTTGTATAAGCTCTATTTCTGTGCCTCCATCTTTATCAGCTAAAAATGCCAATATCTTATCTTGTTGATCTGTCATAAATTTGCTTTTAAGTTCAAGCCCTGCAACTGCTTGGTAAAATTCTATAGATTTTTCTATATCACTTACCATTATAGTAGTATGTGCATATTTCATTTGAAATCCTCCCTTTTTTATCTTAGTTAATATAAAAGTTTGATAACTTACTTTATATTATACTTCACAAATTATACTTAACAAGCTTAATTTTTTTGATTAACATTTTACAACTTTGGATATTTATGTTAATATATTATAAGTACAAAAACTTAAGAGACAGTTCATTAAGACCATCCTGTCTATAAATAAAACTAGGCTATCGATTAAAAAAGGTTTATTTTTTTGCGCCAGTTTTATAGTGCAAAGAAATAAACCTTTTTTAATACAAAGGAAATTACACTCCTTTTAAAATTAAATAGTGCTAGTTCGTATATAAAATATTTTATTAGGAGGAAAAAATGTTTAAAGTAAAAAGTCAAATTGAATTCGATATGGCTCACTACTTAAGTGGGTACAATGGAAAATGTTCAAATTTACATGGACATAGATATAAATTAATAGTTTCAATCAAAAGTGAAACACTTCATCAAGAAGGTCAACTCAAAGGTATGGTTGACGATTTCGGAAATATAAAGTCTAAATTAAAAGAAATTGAAGACTTATTCGACCACAAGCTCGTCATAGAAAACAACGAAGAAGGTCTTTTGTTAGCAAAAAAATTAAAGGAATTGCCTAACTCTTTTGATGTTTTATTAGTTCCATATAGACCTACTGCTGAGGAAATGAGCAGAGATATATTCCACAAATTAAAAGCTATGGGGTTAGATGTTTGTGAAGTGGAATTATTTGAAACACCAACAAATAGCTGCACATATACGGAGGACTAAAATGTTTAATATTATAGAAAAATTTGTATCAATAGACGGTGAAGGTCCTAGCGCTGGCGAGCTCGCTACATTTATAAGATTTCAAGGATGCAACTTGAGATGTGCTTGGTGTGATACTACTTATTCATTCGATAAAAGCGAGATAACAGAGGTTTTATCAGCTGAAGAAATCTACAGCTATATCAAGGAAACAGGTGTATCAAACGTAACATTAACAGGTGGAGAACCTCTGTTTCAAGAGAATATAGACGAGATTTTATCGTTATTAAACGATGATAAAAGCCTAACAGTACATATAGAAACTAATGGGGCAATTGATATTTCACCTTTTAAAGAAAAATATCCTAATTTAATTTTTATATTAGACTACAAGCTTCCATCTAGTAATATGACTGATTTGATGGTATTAGAAAACTTCGAACACGTCGAAAAAACAGATGTTTATAAGTTTGTATTAGGTAGCAAGGAAGATCTTCAAGAAGCTTATAAAATAATAAATAAATTTGATTTAACAAACAAATGCTTAGTTTATTTTAGCCCCGTTTTCGGTGCTATTGAACTAGAAGATATAGTTGAATTTATGAAGGAGAAGAATTTAAATAAAGTCAGACTTCAAGTTCAACTACATAAAATAATATGGGACCCTAATATGAAGGGCGTTTAAAAAGGAGATTAATTATGAACAATAACGATAATAACAATGCAGTAGTTGTTTTCAGCGGCGGTCAAGACTCTACTACTTGCTTATTTTGGGCTTTAGAGAGATTTGATAAAGTCATCGCCGTAACATTCAACTACAACCAAAGACATAAATTAGAAATAGAATGTGCTAAAAATATAGCAAAAGATCTTGGTGTTGAACACTATATATTAGATATGGACTTACTTAATCAATTAGCACCAAATGCTTTAACTCGAGACGATATAAAGGTCGAAGCTGGCAAAGACGGCGAACTTCCTTCTACATTTGTTGAAGGCCGCAACATGGTATTTTTAACATTTGCTGCAATTCTTGCAAAAACTAAAAACGCTAGACATATAGTTACAGGCGTATGTGAAACAGATTTTAGCGGATACCCTGACTGTAGAGATGTATTTATAAAATCATTAAATGTAACTGCTAACTTAGCTATGGACTATGACTTCGTAATTCACACACCTTTGATGTGGCTAGACAAGGCTCAAACTTGGGAATTAGCAGATAAATATGGAAAACTTGACTACGTACGAGAAAAAACACTAACTTGTTATAACGGAATCATCGGCGATGGATGTGGAGAATGTCCTTCTTGCAAGCTTAGAAAACACGGTCTAGATACTTACCTAGAACAAAAACATAAAAACGAGAAAGGAGTTTAAATATGCTAGAAACAGGAAGAAAAAGCAAAGAATTAGAAGGCTTAAGCTTACTTGGAAACCAAGGAACTAAATATGAATTCGGCTACAATCCAGACGTACTGGAAACCTTCGACAACAAACACCCAAACAACGACTACTTTGTAAAATTCAACTGTCCTGAATTCACAAGTCTATGCCCAATAACTGGACAACCAGACTTCGCAACTATATATGTTAGTTACATACCAGGTGAAAAGATGGTCGAAAGTAAATCACTAAAATTATACCTATTCAGCTTCAGAAATCACGGAGACTTCCACGAAGACTGTATAAACATAATCATGAAAGACTTAATCAAGCTAATGTCTCCAAAATATATAGAAGTATGGGGCAAATTCACTCCAAGAGGCGGCATCAGTATCGATCCATATTGTAACTACGGAATCCCAGGCACTAAATACGAAAAAATGGCTGACTATAGAATGATGAACCACGATTTATATCCTGAAAAAGTCGATAATAGATAATATAATTTAAGGTATAGGTCTCTTCACAAATACCTATACCTTACAAAAACCATTTCTATCCTTTTTTCTTATCATTCTGTTTCTTTAACAACTTTTGCTCTAATTCATGCTCTGTATAATTTCTAAAATGCTCATTAAAGCTTCCATGATATCTCGTTTTGACAGTATTACTATTGAACACATTACTACATTCTTTTTCATAACTATAATTTTTATATATAGCTAATAAATAATTAAAAGAATACCTTCCATTACCGTATTTATTAGCCTGCTTTATAACTTTAATCAATCTATCTGTATCCATTTTATTTAAACGCTCTAGCTGTTCATCACTCAATAAATGACTTAAATTCGCCTGTTCTTCTATTAGCTTTTCATTTATTGATATTTGCATAGAATCTTCCTTTTTATCTTCACAAAACTCTTCTGTTCCGATAACTTGATCATCTTTTGTTTCATATTTTTTGCCAGCGATTAAATACTTATTTATATAATATATATTATTCCAGCCTTTATTTGTCTTACGCTTTCCTCTTGTTATATAACCTTTTTCTTCTAGACTATTTAACACCTTTCCCAATGTATCCTTATTCATTTTACACTTTTTAATCAATGTTTCTCTTGTAGGAAACGCATAACCTAAATCTAAGTTATACATTCTAACTAAATTCATCATTACTCTAAATTCTGTGTGACTTAAATTACTATCATCTATTAAATCATTATCAATCAACGTATAACTCATTTATATGCCCCCCTACATAAAATTAGTTTAAAATAAATTTTGGGATTAATAATAAATATAGTATTTGTATATTAGTACTTATATTATTAATATTTATAGTTACCCTATTTTTAGGACAACCGTAATACCCTTTCTTTAAGATAATCATAATACCCAAAACTATGGTATACCCCTATTTTAGGGTTATCATAGTTTTATACTTACCCCCTAGTTATCCACAAAGTTATCCACACACTTGTGTGTATAAAATAATATTCTGTTATTTAAGGGAAAAAAGAAGCTACTACTTATAAAAGTAATAGCTTCATAACAATTCAATAATGTCTAATGTCTTTTTATTTTCCCTTTGATGCTTTTATATTTGTTATTTTTACGATTACTATGTAAAAATTAAATTTCTTTTCTATAAACAACCTTACCATCAATCATAGTCATAACAGGTAATATATCTCTTATTTCCATTGGGTCACAAGTAAATATATCCTTGTCAAGAACTACTATATCAGCTAGTTGACCTGGTTTTATTCTACCTTTTTTGCCTTCCATGAATTCCATATATGCACTACCTTCAGTATACGCATCTATAGCTGTGTAAACATCTACACATTCTTCTGGATAGAATCCACCTTCAGGGAATCCTGTAGAGTCTTTACGAGTAACTGCACTGTAAATGTTAGGGAATGGATTACAATCCTCAACTGGACAGTCTGTTCCGTAAGCTATTTTACCTCCAAGATCACCTAAAGTTTTGAATGCGTAAGAAGTAGAAGACAATTCTTTGCCACATCTATTTTCAACTACATGCATATCGTAGTCAAGGAATATAGGTTGATAGCTTACAACTATTCCTAATTTAGCTATTCTTTCTAGTAAAGCTTTATCTGTTATTTGGCAATGAATTAAAGCATGTCTTAATTTATTTCCTTCTTCACCAAATGTTTTTTCATAACTATCTATAGTTTGTTCAATAGCTGCATCACCTATAACGTGAGTAGCTACTTGTATACCAGCTTCACTTGCTACTTTGCAGAACTCATCCATTTCTTCTTCATTCATCCATGTAAGACCTCTATTACCTGGATCGTCATTGTAGTCTTCTCTAAGAAGAGCTGTTCTAGCTCCTAGACTACCATCTTTGAACAATTTAAGTGGTCCTAATTGAATTAGAGAATCTTCATCGTATTTACCATTGGCTAATTCTCCATTTATATATTCTTTAAATTGATCTACAGTGTTAAAAGAAATTTGATGTCTATAACGAACTATTCCTTCTCCAGAATCATAGATATCTTTGAATAGTTTAAAATACACTGGATAATCAAATACTATTGTTCCTAAATCATTACTTTGAACAGTAGTTACACCATGTTCAGCAGCATATTCACTAGCTTCTATGAACATTTTTCTTCTTTCTTCTATGTCTGGTCTTGGAATTATATCTTTTGCAAAGTTGCAAGCATTCTCAGTAAATACACCATTAGGATATCCATCTTCACCTATTTCAAATGTTCCACCGTTGTATTGTGGAGAGTTTCCGTCTAATCCTAATACTTCTATCGCTTTAGTATTTGTAGCTAATATATGACCACAAACTCTATCAAGTACTATAGGAATTTCTGTTGATATTTTATCTAAGTCAAATCTATTTGGCATTCTATCGCTATCTTCAAATAAATCTTGATTCCATCCTTGAGCATATAAACCATTTTTTACTCTGTCAGGATTTTCAGCAATATATTTTTTGCATATTTCTATCATCTCATCTATGCTTTTACAGCCACTTATTTGAGCTTGATACATTGTTTCTGCAAAGCTAAATATATGCATATGAGAGTCGTTAATACCAGGTATTACTGTTTTACCTTGGCAATCTATTTTTTCGTCAATATCTGAAGTTGCTAAAATTTCATCATTAGTTCCGATAGCTTTAATTTTTCTATCTTCAATTAAAACAGCTTCTACAAATTTT
>NZ_JALEXO010000053.1 GCF_022780145.1 Intestinibacter sp. | reverse complement strand
TATTTAGGTCAGAAAAATGAGAAGAAGTCATGTGAGGCGGCTGATCAGTTGATACTGTTTATAACTGTCAGCTCGATTGTCGTGATGGCTGTTTGCTATGGGCTGAAGTATTTTATTCTTCATAAGGTTTTTGGGCATCTTGAACCTGATGTTATGAGTAATGCTAATACATATTTGATGATAGTTTTCTCATCAATTCCGTTTATAGGTATTTATAATGGTGCGGCGGCTTTGTTTAGAGCTATGGGAAATTCTAAGATAACTATGAAAATATCTATATTTATGAATACAGTGAATTTTGTTGGAAATGCTCTTTTGATATATGGATTGAAGATAGGTATAGCGGGGGCTGCGATTCCGACGACTTTATCTAGGGTTTTAGCGGCTGTAATAGCAGTTTATCTCATTAGAAACAGCGAATTACAAATTCATTTGTCAGATAAAATATGCACTCGTTTTAATAAAGATATGATTAAAAGGATTTTATACATAGGTATTCCAAATAGCCTTGAAAACGGGATGTTCCAATTTGGGAAGCTGATTGTTTTAAATTTAGTGGCTAGCTTTGGGACTGCTTCAATCGCTGCAAATGCTGTAGGTAATGCTATTGGTATTTTTCAGGTAGCGCCTGGAATGGCTATAGTACAGGCAAATTTGGCGGTTATATCGCAATGTGTTGGTGCAAATGATGAATATCAAACTAGATACTACACTAAGAAAATGACTTTAATAGCATATGCGAGCATAATAGTTACAAGTGTGATTATACTTTTATCTATGGGAAAAATATTAGAACTGTACAATTTGTCAGATCAGACTGCTGCTATGGCTAGACAGATTTTGGTGTTTACTTGTATTTGGGGTATAATTACTTGGCCGTTTTCATTTTTGATACCTAGCACATTGAGAGCATCTAATGATGTTAAGTTCTGTATGTATGTTGCTGTACTTTCAATGTGGATATTTAGAGTTGGATTTAGCTATGTTATAGGTAAATATATGGGACTTGGTTTGTTCGGAGTATGGATAGCTATGGTTATAGATTGGATTGTTAGAGGAATTTTCTTTGAATCGAGATATTTGAGTGGAAAATGGAAGTTGTACTGGTATTAGTTCGATATTAAGGAGGACAGTTATATGAAGGTTGTAATAGCAATAGATTCGCTTAAAGGAAGCTTGAGTTCTGTAGATGCAGGAAATGCTATAAAGGAAGGTGTGCTCGAAGTTTGTCCAGATGCAGAGGTGGTTGTCAAGCCCCTTGCAGATGGAGGAGAGGGCACTATAGAGGCCTTAGTACAAGGTATGAAGGGAATTGAATACAAAATAGAAGTCCACGGTCCATTAGGTAAAAAGGTTACAGCGTCATATGGAATAATAGAAGAAGGCGAAAAAACTGCGATAATAGAAATGGCTCAGGCAGCAGGGATTACATTAGTTTCTAAACAAGAGAGAAACCCTTTATACACAACTACATACGGAGTTGGAGAAATAATAAAGGATGCTATCCACAGGGGATGCAGAAAATTTATCGTAGGAATTGGTGGAAGTGCTACAAATGACGCTGGTGTAGGTATGATGCAGGCTTTGGGGTATAAATTTTATGATGTTGATGGAAATTTGCTGGGACTTGGAGGTCAAATTTTAGATAAAATCCACAGAATTGATCAAACAGAAGCATTAAAGGAGCTTTCAGAGTGTAGTTTCAAGGTGGCATGTGATGTGGATAACCTATTATATGGAAAAAATGGAGCGAGCTATATTTACGGTCCACAAAAAGGAGCTACAGAAGAAATTGTAAAAATTTTAGACAATGGGCTTATAAATTTAAGCAAGGTTGTAAATAATACATATGAAAACACTCCAGGAGCAGGGGCTGCTGGCGGACTAGGATATGGATTTATGACTTTTTTAGGTGGAAAATTAGAATCAGGCATAGATATAATTTTGAAGGAGATTAACTTAGAAGAGGACATAAAGGATGCCGATGTAGTCGTTACAGGAGAAGGGAGACTAGATGCTCAGACTATAATGGGGAAGGCTCCTATAGGTGTCGCTAAGTTAGCTAAGAAGTATTCTAAGAAGGTCATAGCTTTAGGTGGATCTCTGACAAATGATGCTTATAAGGTGAATGAACACGGTATAGACGCTGTATTTTCTATAGTAAATGAGCCGATGACATTGGAAAAGGCTATGGAGTCTGAGGTTGCCAAGTTTAACTTGAAGATGACGGCTAAGCAGATTTTTAATTTGATGAGCAAATTATAAGAATGATTTAGATATTTGAGCTGATTTCTTGTAATAAAAGTCATATTATGATAAACTAAAGGTTGAATAAATTCAAGGAAATAATAGGAGGTACGCATGCTTAATAATATTTTAATGGGTGTACAAGTAGTACTATCAGTACTTTTACTATTAGTTATAATGCCTCAAGAAGGAAAAGGAAACTTCTCTTCTGATTTCAGTGGAGCAGGAGAAGATGTTGAAACACAAGCATATTTTAAACCAAAAGGAAAACAAGCATTCCTTTTAAAATCAACTAAAATATTCTCAGTATTATTTTTCCTTAATGCATTAGCATTAGTAGTAATAAACAAATAATAAATTAGATGACTGGCCATCATTTAATAAAAATTTAAAGATTGAATTTAGTTTTTAAAATAAAAAAAGTCTTCTAGGACAAAATCCTGGAAGACTTTTTGCTTTAAATAAGTGCCATACTCTTCAATATATAAATCCAGAAGAACATAGTGATTATGCAGAAGAACGATGTAAATACGATAATTTGTGCTGCCAAATCGCTATCTCCGTCCATTTGCTTAGCCATTTGGAAGGTAGAAACACCTGTAGGAGCTCCGTATATAATTGTCAAAGTAAGTAATGCAATTCCTCTGAATCCCAAGAAAACACTAAGTGGAACCATAATTGCGGGAACTAAGATTAGTTTGACTATGACGATAATTATTGTTTCATTTAGGTATTTCTTGACATCAGAGAATGAGAATGATGCACCTAATAATATTAACCCTAAAGGAGTCGCCATCTTTGAGATATCTTTAACTGTTGATAGCACAGAAGTCGGAAGTTGAATTCCTATAAGAAGGAAAATTATCCCTATTACAGCAGCTACTATAAGTGGGTTAGTTATTACTCCTTTGGCTATTTTTTTTACGTTTATTTGTGAATCTCTAAATATTTCAAGTGATATAACTGCTAGTACGTTGAACAAAGGAACTATTGTCGCAATAAGCATAGCAGTAGTACCCACATTTCCTTCACCGTAGATTGAAGTCGCAACTGGTATACCAAATATTACGAAATTACTACGGAATACGCCTTGAATTAAGACTCCACGTTTTGGGTTTTCTTTTTCTAAACGAGGAACGATTAATAATAGTAAAAAGAATAAAATAAGCACTCCCGATGCAGCATATAGGATTAATTTAAGATCAAGAGCCTCTCCTAAATCAGTTGTATAAACATTGTAGAATAATAGTACGGGTAAAAATACCTTGAAAACAACCTTGTTCATAATATCTAAGGTGTGTTGGTCGTACATTTTTATGTATTTCAGAAAATATCCTAGAACCATCATGAAAAATAACGGAGCTACGACATTAAATGATAAAATTAAATTTTCCATAAAGTCCTCCGATTGTATGTTATTTTAAATTAATAAGGCTAAGTCAAAGACCTAGCCTTAATTGTATATAAAAATTTAAAATTATTTATTTATTTTTAATACAGCACCTTTGTCAGCTGATGTAACCATAGAAGCATATCTTGCTAAGTAACCAGTAGTTACTTTTGGTTCTCTTGGAGTCCAAGCAGCTTTTCTTCTTGCTAATTCTTCATCAGAAACGTCAAGGTTTAGAGTATTTTCCTTGATGTTTATTTTGATTATATCTCCTTCTTCAACTAGAGCTATAGGTCCGCCTACTGCTGCTTCTGGAGAAACGTGTCCGATTGAAGCTCCTCTAGATGCTCCTGAGAAACGACCGTCAGTTATAAGAGCAACACTTGATCCAAGTCCCATACCAGCTATTGCAGAAGTTGGATTTAACATTTCTCTCATACCAGGTCCACCCTTAGGTCCTTCGTATCTGATAACTACAACGTCGCCAGCAACTATTTTGCCGCCTTTGATAGCTGCTATAGCATCTTCTTCACAGTCGAATACTCTAGCAGGTCCTTCGTGAACTAGCATTTCAGGAACTACTGCAGATTGTTTAACTATACCAGAATCTGGAGCTAAGTTACCTTTAAGAACTGCTATACCACCAGTTTCTGAATATGGATTGTCTATTGGTCTTATTGTTTCAGGATCTTTATTTACAGCATTAGCTATATTTTCGCCGACAGTTTTTCCTGTAGCAGTTATTATATCTAGGTTAAGTAAGTTTTTCTTAGTTAATTCCTTCATAACTGCGTAAACTCCACCAGCTTGGTTTAAGTCTTCCATATAAGTGTATCCAGCAGGAGCTAAATGGCAAAGGTTAGGAGTTCTTGAACTTATTTCATTAGCTATGTCTACATTTAGTTCAACGCCAGCTTCCTTTGCTATAGCTGGTAGATGTAGCATTGTATTAGTTGAACAGCCTAGAGCCATATCTACTGTTAATGCATTTTGGAAGGCTTTTTCAGTCATTATATCTCTTGGTTTTATGTCTTTTTCTACTAATTCCATTATTTTCATACCTGCATGTTTAGCAAGTTTTATTCTTTCTGAATATACAGCTGGAATAGTTCCGTTTCCTCCAAGTCCCATTCCTATAGCTTCAGTTAGGCAGTTCATACTGTTTGCAGTGTACATTCCTGAACATGAACCACAAGTTGGGCAGACTTTGTTTTCGAATTCTAATAAATCAGCTTCGTCCATAGTTCCTGCAGCGTAAGAACCTACTGCTTCAAACATACTAGATAAGCTTCTCTTTTCTCCTTTGACACGACCTGCAAGCATTGGCCCACCACTTACAAATATTGTAGGAATATTAACTCTAGCAGCTGCCATTAAAAGTCCTGGAACGTTCTTGTCACAGTTAGGAACCATAACTAATCCGTCGAATTGATGAGCTATAGCCATACATTCAGTAGAGTCAGCTATTAAGTCTCTAGTAACTAATGAGTATTTCATACCTATATGTCCCATAGCTATACCATCGCAAACTGCTATAGCTGGGAATACTACTGGAGTACCACCTGCCATTGCTACTCCTAATTTAACTGCTTCTACTATTTTGTCTAGGTTCATGTGACCTGGAACTATTTCGTTGTAAGAGCTTACTATACCTATTAAAGGTTTTTTCATTTCTTCTTCTGTGTGTCCTAAAGCATTAAATAATGAACGATGAGGTGCTTGTTGCATCCCTTTTCTTACTGCATCACTTTTCATTTCTATTATCCCCCTATAATCGAAAAATATTCATTCAATGTTAAAATTTTTTTATTCAAATTTATATAACTTATAATGAAGGTTTTTTATTTTAAAAACTCTTGATATTATCAATATTATGATGTATTATTTCTTTATAAATTATATAACATCATACTAATACATTTAACATATGATGTCAATAAAAAATAAATAAAAATTGGAAAACAATGAATAAATTTAAAAATAAAGACAATAATATAGCTAAGGAGTTAAAAATAATGGATTACAACAGATCGCAATCTCTGTCAGAACAGGCTGCTGACGAGATTTTAGATATGATAACAGTTAAGAAAAAATTTAAAGTAGGTGATAAATTACCAAATGAAAATGAACTATCAGCACTCTTAAATGTAAGCAGAACGACGTTGAGAGAAGCTATAAAGATGTTAGTTTTACAGGATATAGTTGAAATAAAAAGAGGAAAGGGCACTTTTGTAAAAAGCGATGAGGTCGATAATTTCACTTTAGGCAATTTAAAAGGAAGTAATTCTGATTTGGCAGATTTACTAGAAATGAGGTTGATAATAGAGCCGATGGCAGCGTATTATGCTACGAAGAGAGCCAGCGACAACGAAATAGAAAAAATACTAAATTACGGAGAAATAATAGAAAAAAAAATACAAAACGATGAGGACCGCACAGAAGCAGAGCAGCTATTTCACAACGCCATAGCTAAGGCGAGCAGAAATTCCTTTATGAAGGAATTAGTTCCTATTATAAGTAAGGCAATAAACGAAAGCGTCATATTATCTAAACAGTACGAAAAGGCGACAGAGCTTACTTTGAAGGACCACAAGATGATCATGGATTTTATGAAGGACAGAAACGCAGAGGGAGCTAAGACTGCCATGAGTCTTCATATTATACATACTATAGATAGCTTTGGATTAAAGGATATACTTGATAAGTAGGAATTAGGCTGTAGTAATTTATTAAATATAGAGTTTTTCCTGCATATAAAATATAATAAAGTAAATAATAAAAGAATATTAAAAATAAAGGAAAAATATATCTTTAAAGGCGAATAAAGTATATAATATATTTATTTGAATGTGAAAGATAGATAAATATTTTAAATATGATAAAGGGAGGCTCTTTTATGACACCAGAAATAAGAGAAAAGTTACTAGGTCTAATAAACGACAAAGCATACCATCCTCTAAAAAAAGAAGAATTGGCATTGATATTTGACATTCACTCTTGTGAAAAGCCGATGTTTGACAATTTTTTAGAAGAATTACAAAACGATGGATATATAGTCATAACAAAAAAAGGAAGAGTTATGGCACCAAGTGCTATGGGATATTTTGTAGGAAAGTTTGTATCTCATAGAAGAGGGTTTGGATTTGTCGAATCAGATGAAGAATTTGTACAAGATTTATTCATAAATCCAGAAGATATAAATGGAGCTTTGAATGGCGATAGAGTTATGGCCGAAATAACAAAACCTGCGACAGAAGGAAGAAGAGCAGAAGGAGCTATAGTAAAGGTAATAAAAAGAGAAACCGATACTATAATAGGTCTTTTCCAATCTAACAAGAACTTTGGATTTGTCGTTCCAGACGATAAGAAATTCAATCAAGACATTTACATTCCAAATAAGCTTTTCTCTGGAGCAAAGGACAATGATAAGGTAGTCTGTAAGATAACTATGTGGCCTATAGAAGGCAGAAAACCAGAAGGTAAAATAATCGAAGTAATTGGTCAAAAAGGAGAACGTGGAGTAGAGATAGATTCTATAATAAGAGCTCACGGACTTCCTGAGGAATTCCCACAAAAGGTAATAGATGAAGCTGAACGTGTGAGTATTCCAATACCAGAAGAGGAAATAGCTAGAAGACTTGATTTGAGAGATTTAAGGACTTTTACAATAGATGGCGACGATGCGAAGGACTTAGACGATGCCGTATCAATAGAAGTGTTGCCAAGTGGAAATTACAAATTAGGAGTACATATTGCAGATGTATCTCACTACGTAAGAGAACACTCTAAGCTAGACAAAGAGGCGCTAAAGAGGGCGACATCAGTTTATCTAGTGGATAAAGTAATACCAATGCTTCCAAAGCAGTTATCAAATGGAGTTTGCAGTTTAAATCCTTTTGAAGATAAATTAACTCTATCAGTATTTATGGAAATAAATGCAGATGGAAAGGTTATAAAATACGATATAGCAGAATCTGTGATAAATTCAAAGGCTAGAATGACTTACACAGAGGTCTCTGATATATTAGAAAAGGACGACGAAAAGCTAAAAAATACTTTTGCTAGCTTAGTAGACGACTTCAAGCATGCAGAAGAACTAGCTAAGATTCTTATGAAAAGAAGAGCTAGAAGAGGCTCAATCGATTTTGATTTCCCTGAATCAAAGATAATATTAAATTCAGAAGGAAAAGTAGTAGATATCAAGTCATACGAGAGAAGAATATCTAATAGAATGATAGAAGAATTCATGCTTGTAACTAATGAAACAGTGGCTGAACATTTCTTCTGGCTAGCTGTACCATTTGTCTATAGAATACATGAGATACCTGCAGCAGAGAAGATGGAAACTTTGAATAAATTCATAGCGACTTTTGGATATTCGTTCAAAGGTGATTTAGACGAAATACATCCTAAGGAAATACAAAGAGTGTTAGGATTAATAAAAGGAAAGCCAGAGGAACAAGCAATCAGCACAATCATGCTTAGAAGTATGAGACAGGCTAGATATGCCCCTCAATGCGTAGGACATTTTGGTTTAGCGGCACAATATTACTGCCACTTTACATCGCCGATAAGAAGATATCCAGATTTACAAATACACAGAATAATAAAAGAACAGTTAAACGGAAAGCTAACAGAAAAGAGAAGTGAACAGCTTGCAAATATAGTAGAGTACGCATCTAACCAGTCTTCAGAGAGAGAAAGAGAAGCTGATTTAGCTGAGAGAGATGTACACGATTACTATAAAGCAGTTTACATGGAGGATAGAGTCGGTGAAGAATACGACGGAATAGTTTCTAGTGTGACTTCATTTGGAATGTTTGTAGAGCTTGAAAATACTGTAGAAGGTTTAGTCAGAATGGTAGATATGAATGATGATTTCTACAATTATAATGAAGATACGTATTCATTAATTGGAGAGAGAACTAAGAAGGTATTTAGAATAGGTGACCAAGTTAGAATCAAGGTCAGCAAGGTGAATGTAGACTTTAGAGAAATAGACTTCGAGCTTGTAAATCAAAAAGATTCTCAAGAATAGGTAAATATATTAAAAATAGTTGATAAAAATTTCTGAAAGGGATATTATAAAAATGTAATTGTTAATATTTACATTTATAATATTCCTTTATTTTTTGATTTATTTTTAGGTAAATATATAGATGCATTGAATGGAGGAATGAGAATGGTAGATCCGATAGAATATAGTTATGAAGACTTTCCAGAATCTACAACAGTTACAAAGGGGATGAATGTAATCGAATTTGACGATGATGTTACATCAGTAGTATGTAAAAGATATGTAAATTATGTAGAAAGAGATGGAAAAAGTCTAAAATTACAATTTCTAATGCCTTACTATACTGTAGAGCATATGGAAAAACTGCCATGTGTAGTATTCGTACAAGGTTCAGGTTGGATAAAACAGAAATTATATTTAAACATAGGCAACCTATCAAAAATTGCAGATAAGGGGTACATAGTTGCAATTGTTCAATACAGATCAGCAGAGGACGCGCCTTTCCCAGCACAAGTGCAAGATATCAAAACGGCTATCAGGTTTTTAAGAAAACACGCATCAGAGTATAAAATTGATAAGGACAATATATTTTTATGGGGAGACTCATCAGGAGCACATGTAGCTTTGATAACGGGAATAACTAGCGGTGTAACAGAACTAGATACCGATGACTACAGTGAATACTCAGACAAAGTAAATGGAATAGTTGACTTCTACGCACCGACAGATATAACAAGAATGAATGAGGCTCCGACTACGGCTGACTATACGGTTGCAGATAGCCCAGTTGGAATATTAATAGGAAAATTGGACGTTATAAAGCATGCGGATAAGGCCCAAAAGGCAAATGTCCTAAATTACATAACAAAAGGTAGAGATATACCTCCAATAATAATTTTCCACGGCAGCAAGGACAGAATAGTTCCGTTTGAACAAAGTGCTATGCTTCATGAAAAATTATTGGCAGAAGGAAAGGAAAGTAGTATTTATAAAGTTATGGGACAAGACCACTGTGGACCTGGATTTTGGCAAGACGAGGTTATAAATTTGATCGATGAATTTTTTGAAAAACATATGAAAAGAATTTAGGAATATTGCAAATAGTGGATATTTACAATTAAATAATAGGTATATATTTTTGGATGAATTATGTATGAAATTTTCTTAGAATGGATAGTTCATCCTTTTGTTTTGTAAAAAATTATTTTATAAGTTTGCACGGCTTGACGAAATTAATAATGTATGGTAAATTATAGTTCAGTTTAAAAATAATGAATTGATATTTACACGTTTAATCGTTATATATGATATAATAATTTATAAGAAATAGAGAAGAAGGTGAGATGTATGGCAGGAACTAAAAATTTAGCAACAAACAAAAAGGCAAGACATGAGTATTTTATAGAAGAAACATATGAATGTGGAATAGAACTAAAGGGTACAGAGGTTAAATCACTTAGAATGGGCAGAGTCAATCTAAAGGACGGATTTGCATCTGTGGATAATTCCGAAGTTTTCTTAAAACAAGTTCATATAAGCCCATACGAACAAGGAAACAGCTTCTACAAGCTAGACCCTATGAGACCAAGAAAGCTTCTTCTTCACAAATCAGAAATAAGAAAGCTAATAGGAGCTACAACTATCAAGGGGTACTCACTAATCCCACTTAGCATGTACCTAAAAAACGGCAAGGTCAAAGTCGAACTAGCTCTAGCAAAAGGTAAAAAGCTTTACGACAAACGTCAAGACATGGCGAAAAAAGACGCCCAAAGACGTATTGAAAGAGAAATGACTGGAAGATATTAATTCTTCCAGATGTAAAATATAACATTGATTTTTTAGTAAAAAAGTATTATATTATTAATACAGAACATAAAACAATTGAATACAGATGGTAGATAGGCGTTTGCAAAAGTCTCAAGACTTAAAACATCCATGGGGGTGTAAAGGTTTCGACGTGGGTTTGGAACTTGAGGCTGCGTGTCGTGTTACTCCTCTAGATCACGTAAAACCTGGGGAATTAAAATAAACGCAAACGAAGATTACGCTTTAGCAGCTTAATTTTGGCTGCTTGTCCCTCTTAGCCCTCCTGCCGGTTAAGACTGGACATCATCTATGCAGGGAACTGCTTCTTGGTTGTCTCGACTTGAAGTAGAATAATTGGGGCTGGCCGATGATGTAGTTTGCCACTGGACGACATCGGAGGCGAGATTTTAAATCAGATGGCTACACACGTAGATGCAGCGAGGAATGGGCTTGCGGACAGGGGTTCGACTCCCCTCATCTCCACCAGTTAAATCCTCAAAAACGAGGATAAAAAAACTACTAAGTTTATGACTTAGTAGTTTTTTTATTTAAAGTTATAAACTTATTTTCATTTTTATAATAAGCACAAATTATTTTACATTACTTTAATAATTTATCTCTCATAACAGAATCTGTAACTTTATATGAGTTTTGTACATTTACAGATTTAAGTCCTTTTTCATAAGGAGCAATTGAACTTTTGTATTTTGATAAAGTAACTTTTTTATCATTTATATAATATTTGTATTCAAAGTATCCATTAGAATTGTATTCTTCAACTGACCTAGAAGACATTATTGTTGAAAGTTTAGATCCATCCCATTTGTAATAAGTATTAAAACAATTTCCTTGACCAA
>NZ_JALEXO010000264.1 GCF_022780145.1 Intestinibacter sp. | reverse complement strand
GCGTATTCTTTGGAATTAGTTACCTTTTTAGAGGAAACTATTCCCTCCTTGGAAGTAATGCTCTCTATAACTGCCATTGCCTCCTCTTCAGTGTCGAATTTGCTTTCTTTTCCCTTCATCAATTTGCCTTTATATGTACCGTTTTTGCATTTAAAATTACCCTCGATTTCAAAGTACGTCTTCGGAACGAAGTTTTTGATCTCCATATCTCTATCGTAAACTAGCTTGACAGTAGGAAGTATTACACGACCTATGTTTAAAAGCTTGCCGTTTCCGTATTTTAAAGTGGCGACAGATGTAAAATTAATACCTATCAGCCAGTCGGTAATCAGACGAGTGTATCCTGCAGCTTGAAGATTTCTCATATCTTCTTCATCCTTTAGATTTTCTAGACCTCTAGTGATATCCTTTGGAGTCCATTCGTTTACTAGAATTCTCTTTACTGGTTTTTTATTTTTAGCTAGTAAAAATATTAGAAATGCAATCAATTCTCCCTCGCGATCGTTATCTGTTGCATTGATTACGTATTCTATATTGTTTTTATTTAAAAGTTCTTTTATTATATTAAATTGTTTTTGCTTTGAGTCATCTACTTTAAATCTAAATTTATCTGGTATGAAGGGAAAATTAGCCATTTTCCAAGAGCCTGAGTATTTTTCCTTGTCGTAATCCTTCATATCGTATAGAGAAACTAAATGACCAAAGGCGTAAGTTACAATATATTCATTTCCTTCAAAATAACCATCACGTCTAGTTTTTGCACCTAGAAAAGAGGCGATTGTTTTGGCGACAGATGGTTTTTCTGCAAGTATAAGTTTCATACAAACCTCCTTTATTAAATACTATTTATGTTATCATAAAAAAGCAAGAAATTTCAAGATAAGCAGATTAATTTATATTGTCAAGCGTTCTTGTTTTATATAGATTATAGATAAAAATTACTTTTTTAATACTTTTATGCCTTGAAGTGGGCTTTGAATTTATTTATAATATTATTTAGTCAAAATAAAAGGAGAGATAATATGGAAGAAATCAAAATAAAATATCTCAACGACGAGATAAAGAGATTGGAATATATAGATGGAAAATCAGACTGGATAGACCTAAGAGCTGCCGAAGATGTTGAATTAAAGGCTGGAGAATTCAAGCTAATACCACTAGGTGTAGCTATGCAGCTGCCAGCAGGATATGAAGCACATATAGTGCCTAGAAGCAGTACTTTTAAAAACTTCGGTATAATCCAAACTAACCACTGCGGTATAGTAGACAACTCTTACTGCGGTCCTAATGACTGGTGGTATATGCCAGCATATGCACTTAGAGATACTAAGATAGAATTTAACGACAGAATATGTCAATTTAGAATAGAAAAAAATCAACCTACTCTAGTTTTCAAAGAAGTCGAAGAGATGGAATCTGAAAACAGAGGCGGAATAGGAAGTACAGGAAAGAAATAGAAAAATACAGAGCTATTATACGAGTCTAAAAACTCATATAATAGCTCTATTTATAATACATAGGAAATTATATTCATTTGAAGAATATTAATAAATATAATTTCCGTGTATATGTTTCAAGAAAATCTACATTATGCATTTTTAGAATAAAGATTTTCTTATATGTTAAAATGTCTTTGGAAAAAATTTATTTTTTAAATAGAAGATCGATTGAACTACGACCATAAGAACCCCTATAAAAAAGAACAACCAAGCGATTGAAACTAGGAAAAATGGCTCATCTAAAGTCCCATCGGCTAATACTCTAGAGCCGATAATGCTGTATGCTATAAGGCATATAGCAAATAAGCAAAATGGTATTAAAGTTAAAAGTTTTTTCATTTTTAAATTCCCCTTTTAAAATATAATTTATTAATATATATAATATCACGATGCTTACTAAAAAACAATATAAATTTATTGTTTTTCGATAAAAATATATTGTTTTTTGATTAGTATAAATAATTTTATGTTCCAAAAATCATTCACTAAAGTCTAAACAAAAAAATGGAAAATATACATGGTAAATAAAGTTATTTAGCCATTTTGGTGGACAAAATACGAAAGTTATAATAATATCTTGAATGAGTAAAATTAAATTAAAAAAAATATAATATTGGAGAGGAGTTGAGGATTTGTAATATCTAATAATATTAAACGATATTACATTTGAAAAATATGAATTTTATTAACAAAAATATTATAGCTACTGTATTAGTCTCGGCAGCGTTATTGCCAGTGAGTAGCTTTTTAACAAATCAAAATCAAATAGCATATGCAAACACAGTCGAGTACCGAGTTGTAAATGGAAACTCTGTAAACTTTAGAAAGGGACCATCTACTAGCTATGAATCTTTAGCTAAGCTTAATAAAGGCGACAAGGTGGAGTACATAAGTACATCGAATTCATGGACAAAGGCAAAATACAACAATCAAACAGGTTATATTTATTCTAAGTATATTTCAGAAATAGAGACAAAAATAAAATACGTCAATTGCTCAGCATTAAATGTAAGAAGTGGAGCAGGGACAAATTACAGCATAATAAAGACGATACCTAATGGAACTGAGGTAGAGGAAATAGATGTAGTTGGAAGCTGGTCTAAGGTAAAGGTAGGGACTACTACAGGTTACGTATACAACAAGTATTTAAGTGAAAAAGCCGTTGTATCGACTGTAAAAAAATACGTGAATTGTTCATCATTAAACGTTAGAAAAGGTCCAGGGACAGATTATTCAATAATAAAATCTATACCTAGAGATACACAGGTTGAAGTGATATCTACGAATGGTGGTTGGTCTAAAATACAGGTAGGATCGACAGTAGGATATGTATCATCTAAATATTTAAGCGATACAAAGGGCTCTTCATCTTCGAATGGTTCATCTAATACTAGTGATTCTTCAGCAAAAATCGATAAATTAATATCTTTTGCAAAAGCACAGCTAGGGAAGCCTTACGTGTGGGGTGCTGAAGGACCAAATAGCTTTGATTGTTCAGGATTTACATATTATGTATTTAAAAATTCTGCAAATATAACCTTGCCGAGAACATCTAAAGAACAGAGTAATTACGGCACTACTGTAAGCAAGAGTAATTTAAAGGTTGGAGATCTAGTGTTTTTCGATACAAGTGGAGAAAATGACGGAAATGTATCTCATGTTGGTATATACATAGGCTCTAATCAATTCATACATTCGTCTTCATCTAAGGAGAAGGTCGTTATATCTGATTTTTCTAATTACTACAATAATGCATTTGTTAGAGCTAAGAGAGTTTTATAATGAGTCGAAAAATAGGCTGGTGACTATCCAGTCTTTTTTAATGCAAAAATTTAAAAAAATAAATATATTTTATGTATTAAATTCATATAATTTGAAAATAATAGTAAATAAGAAAGTTATAGGTAAGGAGTGTTTATATGGCAGGTGTAGTTGATTTTTATCAATATAAGTACAGCCGAAATAATTATTATCTTAATTTGATTTTTACTAGAGATAAAATAATAAATATCAAAAGATCCATTGATGAAGGTTTTGAAGATTTATTTATAAATAGAGAATACGAGTATGCATATAAGAAGCTACAACGATTATTTAGTGAAGCTTTGGAAAAAGAAGAAAAGGGCTATGTACATTTGAGGATTAATAAATGCTATCTAAAGTATATAAAAAATTTGTATTTTTCATATTACAATACGCCAGAGAGTGAAGATATCAAAGAGCTGATACTTTATATGCAATTTTTGACAAATACCGAAAGTGAGAATTTATCGAGATTTACTACTTTAAATGAAGAAACTAAAATAAGTATACTTTCATATATTTAATTCGTGTTTTGCAAATTAAAAAGAGACCGACATTTTTATATCGGTCTCTGATATTTCGTTATTAATCTAATACTCTTCTTGCAGAAACGTAAGCATTTTTGTAGTAATTTGTAGTAAGGTCAGATGTGCACACCTTTCCTGCAACAGAGTTGGCGTGGATTATAGTGTTGTTTCCTATATATATAGAAGCATGGTCTATAATACCATCGTTACCTTTAGTATCTAAGAATACTAAATCTCCAGGTTGTAAGTCGCTTTTAGAAACATAAGAACCAACATTCTTTTGATCAGCAGTTCCTCTTGGTATAGTTATACCTACTTGTTTGTATAAGTAATAAGTAAGACCTGTACAATCAAAAGTGTTAGGACCTTCAGATCCTCTTACGTATGTACAACCTAATTTAGATTTTGCAATACTTATTATTTTATCTATTTTTTGACTCTTAGTAGTAGAAGAATCGTAATTAGAATCTTTTTCAGCAGTTAGTCCAACTTGAGTTTCTGATAAATAAGAATTAGAAACATATCCAAATGAACCGTTGTATTTTACTTTAGCCCATCCAGTACTTGAAACAGAAACAACTCCTACTTTAGTATTTTTAGGTAATTTACATATTACACTAGAGCTTGTACTAGCATTTTGTCTAAAGTTTAAAGTAGTGCTTGTATATCTATAATATTTTACATTTGTGTCTTCATTTGTAGTATTATTTTCAACTTGGTCATCAGCAGTACTACTAACTGAAGATAAATATGAAGAATATACATATCCAGTAGTTGAGTTTACTGATACTTTAGACCAATTACCGCTAGTAGATAAAACAGTAACTTGTGTACCTTTAGATAAAGTCTTTATAATTGAATAATTTGTTCCGGCTCCAGATCTAAGATTTAAAGAAGAACAATTTACAATTTTAACTAAGTTGTTAGTTTCTTCAGCAGTAGAAGATACTGATGCATATGTTTTATATATGTAACCCGTTTGTCCATTGTATTTTACTTTATACCAGTTACCTGATTCTCCTAAATATTCAACTTTTTCACCTTTTTGTAATTTATCTATTTTAGTAGAGTCTTTGCTTGGTGCAACTCTAAAATTAACTGATCCATTTATAATTAAACTTTCTATACTATCCGCATTTGAAATTGATAGACCCATAACAGGTAAAACTATAGCTGTACCTATAAGAGCCTTTTTTAAATCGAAATTCATATATTCACTCTCCTCATTTGGTAAAAACAACTAAATTGTAACAAGTTGTTTCTCTCTTTATATATATTATTACAAAATTGTAACTATTTGTAAATAGTTTTTGATATTAAAATAAGAAAGACTTTCTTTTTGATGTTAAATATAGTATTAAAATTATACAATAGAAGGTAAAAATTATATAAAAATAAACACTAGATAGGTATTTTGCATCTAGTGTTTTGTAACTTTTTGTAACCAAATAGTCGATTTTATAGATTTTAGAATATTTTTTTACATTCGGTAAAATCGTATACCTCCATCAAAGCTTCTCCAAATCTCTGATAATGTGTTATTTCTCTTTGACCTAAAAAGCTTAGAACCTCTTTTATATCAGGGTCATCTGTTAAATTTATCAATTGATAATATGTTGCCAAAGCTTTTTGCTCAGCTGCCATATTTTCGTGTAGGTCAGTTACAGGGTCGCTGAAGACGTTAATATATGATGTAGTGAAACAAACGCCGTTTGAATCCGTTGGTTGAATTCCATAACCAAATTGGGCGTAATTAGTATCCATGCCAACTGCCTTTAATTCATCAAGAGTTGCACCATCTGTAAGCTGATAAATCATAGATGAAATTATCTCTACATGAGCTAATTCCTCAGTGCCTATATCTGTCAGTAATCCCTTTGTTTTTCCAGTAGGCATAGTATATCTCTGTTGTAAATATCTAATTGCTGCACCTAGTTCCCCATTAGGTCCGCCTAGCTGAGTCATTATAAGTTTTGCCATTCTAAGGTCGCGGCATTTTAAATTTACTGGATATTCCAATGTTTTTTCGTAAATCCACATATCTAAATCCTCCTCTTACATATAAAATTCTTTTTCCCATGGCCAAGGTGATTCAACCCACTTCCATGGACAAACACTTGGAGCATATCCAAAATTTGTTAAAGGACCGTATTTTTTTTCGTAGGCACATCTAGCCTGTGCATATTGAGAGACAAAAGAATTGTAAGCGTTTACAGCAGTTTTGTCTTCTGGATTGTTGTCTAGATATAAATTCATATCTACAGCTGCAAATCCAAGCTCCATAACTGCTTTTATTAGGTCGTATCTACATGCTGATGATCTCATTATCTTCTACCTCCCAGTCTATTTTTAGGTGATTTATAAAGGCAAGCGTTGTAATTTTCAGAATTGAACAAGTATAATTCTGGAAATAAGCTACCGTATTCTAGCGCTTTACATAGATTGTACATTTTTGTCAAAACCTGATCGTTAATGTAAGGTCTTGCAAGCTGATCACCGCAATTATTCTTAATACCTCTATTTTTTTCCATTATGTTAAACCTCCTTGATGATATGATAGAAACTTTAGCAAATGTCTACCTTAATATATAATATTAAAAGAAGGTTTAAATGTTACATAAGCGTTTAAATATATAGCTTATATACTTGAAGGTATATTGTAAAATATGATAAAATTAATTTTATGTTTAAATTAATTGAGGTGATTTAATGGGAAAATTAGCAGGTGATGGGTGTAATATAATTATGCCTACAGAAGAGAGAAAGCCTTTAAGAGAAATAGAAAAAAGTATAATAAAAAAATATAGAAAATATACATGGTCTAAATTTATAAAGGCTATAAAGGATTATAATCTAGTAGAGGAAGGCGACAAAATAGCAGTCGCAATTTCTGGTGGGAAGGACAGTCTTCTTATGGCGAAGATGTTTCAGGAATTGCAAAAGCATGGCCAAGTTAAATTTGACTTAGTCTACCTTGCGATGGATCCTGGTTATCATAAAAACATCAGAAAGCTACTTGAAGACAATTGTGAGTATTTAAATATTCCGCTTACAATATTTGAGACTAATATTTTCGATGTGGCAGGAGAAATTGCAGAGGACTATCCATGCTATATGTGTGCACGTATGAGAAGGGGTGCACTGTACAATAAGGCAGAGGAATTAGGATGTAATAAATTAGCTCTAGGACATCATTTTGACGATGTAATAGAAACTACAATGCTTAACCTACTATGCGCTGGAAATTTCAAGACAATGCTTCCTAAGCTAAAATCTACTAACTTCGAAAAAATGCAGATAATAAGACCTCTATACTATATAAGAGAGGAAAGTATAATAAGATTTATCCAAAATAGTGGAATTATGCCGCTTAACTGCGCATGCATGGTCGCAGCTAAAAAGACAGGAAATAAGCGCTACGAAATCAAGGAGCTTATAAAAAATCTAGGTGAACATTACCAAGAAGTCGAAAAGTCAATATTTAAGGCCGCAAATAATGTTTATTTAGACTCTGTTTTAGGATGGGAACAAGATGGTGTTAGACATTCTTTCTTAGATAGATTTGAGTAAAATTTTTTGATAAATTAATTAATAAACCCTCTACATAAAGAGCAAGTATTTTTATGTAGAGGGTATTTTTATAATTATATAACTACACTTAAAATTTTGTGGTAAAATATAATATATGTTTTATGATTGGGGGAATTGTATGAAAAAAATATATATGGACTTTGAAATGAATATGAATAACACAAAAAACAATAAAAGAGAGGGATTTAAGGCAGACTTGATAGCTATTGGAGCTATAAAATACGATACTAAGACTAAACAGATAGAAGAATTTAAATCTCTGATAAAACCTATTTTAACAAAAACAGTTTACCCACATATAGAAGAATTAACGCACATTACCACAGAAGACTTAGAAAATGCTCCTACTTATGAAAGTGTGATGAGATCATTTAAACATTGGTTAGGTAATTTTGATGAGATTGAGGGAATTTACACTTTTGGAAATTTAGATTTGACTTGTTTTAAAAATACAGATAGAATAAGTGCGCAAAAGAACAACCATCCTCGTTTTCTAAATAATATTCAAAGCTTCTTTGTAGATATCAAGGAAAAATATTTAAAATACGGAATTAAATGCATGAACTACATATCTTTAACCCATCTATTGGAATTGTCAAATATGGAGTTTAGTGGAGATGCCCATGATCCTCTATACGATGCATATAATTTACATATTTTAGATGAGGCACTAGAAAATAATGAAGACATAAGAAATTACTTGATAATTCAAGATATAAACAAAAGTCCCTATAACCAAATCGACGAGGATATAGAAAATAAAATAAAAAATTACGGGAATTATTTGTATAATAAAGAGGGAAACTACACTATAGATGATTTATCAATAGATATATTAGCGGCTGTCGGTAGATACGTGTATTCAGTAAGACAGATAAAAGTCAAAAATATCGATATTGTAAATGATATAGTAAAAAAATTAGATACTGTAGATAAGCTTAGAAATATAAAAGATGGGTATTTTTATGTTTTAAATAATTTTTATCTTGATTTGATGGATTTATTTGAGGACGCTCTTTTATATAAGCTCAGCCAAGAGGAGTATGAGGATGAGATGAACAATATTTTAGATTTATTTATTGAGGATATGGAATATGAAAATATATTTATAGATATAAAAGTTGACTTACAGCCAGCTGATAGTTTGACAACCTAGATTGAATTAGAAAAAATCTTCCTTGAGAAGATTTTTTTATTTGCTGTGATTTGATTATATACGAGCTTATTATGATATAATTTTTAGTATAGGATAAGCAAAAAATATAATTAAATTTTAAATAGGTGATAATATGGATATAAGTGATATAGTGAGAAAACAAAGGGAGTTTTTCAAGACGGGAAGGACTAAGGATGTAGATTTTAGGATAAATGCTTTAGGTAAGCTAGAGCAGGTGATAAAAAAATACGAAGTTAAAATAGAGGAGGCTTTGAAAAAGGATTTAAATAAATCAGAATTTGAATCTTATATGGCAGAGGTCGGGCTTACTTTGAGTGATTTGACGTTTATAAAAAAACGTGTAAAAAAATGGTCAAAGGACGAGAGAGTTTTGACTCCACTGAGCCAATTTCACTCAAAAAGCTTTATAACTAAGGAGCCTTATGGAGTTACACTTATAATATCTCCTTGGAATTACCCCTTTTTACTTTGTATAGAGCCTCTTGTCGGTGCGATTGCTGCTGGGAACTGTGCTATTTTGAAGGTTTCAAGAGATTCTAAGTATACATCAAAAGTAATATCTGAAATGATATCTGAAACTTTTCCAGAAGAATATATAACTGTAGTAAATGGAAATAGAGAAGTAGTAAATAAGCTTCTAGAAGAAAAGCTAGACTATATTTTCTTCACTGGAGGAGTAGCTGTTGGAAAGATAGTTATGGAAAAGGCTGCTAAAAATTTAATTCCGGTGACCTTAGAATTAGGTGGCAAGAGTCCTTGTATAGTAGAAAAAAGTGCAGATTTAAAAGTTGCAGCTAAGAGAGTTGTATTTGGAAAATACCTAAATTCAGGCCAAACATGTGTTGCACCGGATTATCTACTGCTTCAAAGCGACGTGAAGGAAGAGTTTATAAAATATTTAAAGGAAACTATAGCGTTATTTTATACAAATGAACCTCTGCAAAATGATAGCTATACAAATATAATAAACGAGAAGCATTTTAATAGACTGGTGAATTTAATAAAGGGCGAAAAAATCGTGCACGGAGGAGATATCGACAGAGAAAACCTCAAAATAGAGCCTACAATATTAGATAAAATTACACTAGACTCCCCGATCATGAAGGAGGAAATATTCGGTCCGATACTTCCAATAATAACATTTGACGATATAGAAGAAGCAGAAAATATAATTTTACAGGGAGAAAAGCCTCTAGCTTTGTATTTATTTACTAAAAACAAAAAAATAGAAAATAGGATTTTAAAAAATATATCTTTCGGCGGAGGATGTATAAACGACACTATAATCCAGCTAGCTACTTCTAGAATGCCGTTTGGTGGAGTTGGAAACAGCGGAATGGGTTCTTACCATGGAAAACAAAGCTTCGATACATTTACACATAGAAGATCTATAGTGAAAAAATACAACTGGATAGATTTGCCTATAAGGTATTTGCCTTACGACGATTTTAAGATGAAATTACTTAAATTATTTTTAAAATAATATAGATAAAATGTTATAATTATAAATTATACGAAAAAAAGGAGACTTAAATGAATAGATATACAGACGAAAAATATATTGTTGTAGACTTAGAGACAACAGGACTAGATCCATACGCTGGGTGTGAAATCATAGAAATCGGTGTCACTGAAATAGTAAACGGCAAAATCGGAAAAAATTATTCAAGACTAGTAAAGCCAAAGGGAATAATACCTTCAAATATAACAGCCTTGACAAATATAGATAACGATATGGTAAAAGATGCACAGACTATAGAAACTGTACTTCCTAAGTTTAGAAAGTACGTCTCAGATACAACTATAATCGCACATAATGCAAAATTCGACCTTAAATTTTTAAATTACTACTTAAAGTTGCTTGATTTAGAGCCGATAACAAATCATATATGTACATTAGAGATGTTAAAAAAATGTAAATCCTACAAGGGCAAAAATAAAAAGCTCGCAACAGCCTGTGAGTACTACAATATAGTAAATGAAAACGCCCATAGAGCAAACAGCGACACACTTGCAACTGCCAAGCTATTTTTAACAATTAAAGATAAAGTAGAATAAAATGGACTTTGGTCCATTTTTTTTTCGATTTTTACTAAAAAGGCAATAGGAACAAATTAAATTTATAAATAATATATTAAAATAAAGAGTTTCTATAGTAATGAGGGATATATATGAAAAAAAATTTAAAAGAAGTCAAGGAGTTAGAGGTTAGATTAATTCCATATACAATGAATAGAGATAATCTAAGAGTTAAAAATAAAATATCTCCGTATGGTGTAAATATGATAGCAGCTCAAAATATGTGGAAATCATCTTATAAGGGTCAGGGAGTAAAAGTGGCGATTATAGATTCTGGATGCGATGTAAATCATGTAAGCTTGAGGGATAATATAGCTGGAGTTAGAAATTTTACTACTGAGGATATGAAAAATCCCAATATAGTTACAGATAGAGTAGGTCACGGCACACATGTAGCGGGAATAATCGCAGCAGATGGCAAAAATAATTCTATAGTAGGAGTAGCTCCAGAGGCTGAGCTCTATATATTAAAGGCGATAGATCAAACAGGCTCCGGAAAACTCAGCTGGGTTGTAAATGCTATAAATTACGCTGTAAATTTAGATGTGGATATAATATCGATGTCTCTTGGAATGGGAGTAAGCGACGATAAATTAGAGAGGGCTGTAAATAATGCAGTTAAAAACGGAATATCGATAGTCTGTGCAGCCGGTAACGAGGGAGACGGCAATTATGACGATTTTGAATATTCGTATCCAGCCTCATATGTAGATGTAATATCAGTAGGAGCAGTCGACAAGAAATCTGTGCCGGCATCCTTTTCAAATTCGAACTTAGTAATAGATTGTGTAGCTCCAGGAGTAGATATTATCTCCACCTATCCAGGCAATACCTACGCTAGCTTGAGTGGAACGAGCATGGCTGCACCTCATGTGACAGGAAGCTTAGCCCTTTTAAAAAACTGGTCAGACGATGAATTTCAGCGAGAACTCACACCAGAGGAGTTATATGCACAGCTGATAAAATTCACAAAGACCTTGGATTATCCGAGAACGATTCAGGGAAATGGCATTGTATATTTGAAATCGAGATAATACTAAAAAAGATGAATTAATATAGTTCATCTTTTTATTTTTCCTTCATATTATATATTAGTATAAAATGAGGAGTTGAAAATTATGATATATATTGATATGTACATAAATGGTGGAAAGGTAGAATTTAATATATTTAGAAGCTTTGCCAACAATAAAAAAATAATAAAGAGAAATGAGCTAGTTTTGCCAAATAGCTATTCTACAGCTCAGAAGCTAAATTATATTAGAAATTTGACAAATATTTTCATAGATGAATACGATATAAAATACTACAAAGTCGACATCGGGGATTTTAGAGAGAGCCATGATATAGAAGCGAAGGATTTTTGCGATAAAATTACAAATTCTATAAAGATGCAAGGTGTTTTGGAGGAATTATTCCTAAGTAGGGGAGTTATGGCATGGAAATAAATTCAAAGTTAAATATGAAAGTCGTAGAAAAGATACAATCACACGGGGCTAACTCTTCTCTATATATAGTCGAGGATACACAGTTAAAGGAAATTTTCATGCTAAAGCAAATCGATAAAAATAAAATCAAGGAGAGCAATAAGTATTTCGATGAGGTCAGAAAAATCAAAAGTATAGAAAATAGAAATATTGTAAAGGTAAATTACGCTACATACGACGATGATTACATCTATATATCTATGCCGTATTATAAAAATGGATCTTTACAGGATATAATGCAGACTAGAAATCTAACAGTCAGGGAAATAGTAAAGTACTCACTAGATATATTGAGTGGAATTTACTATATTCATAAAAATCAAATCTTACACTGCGATATAAAGCCCAGCAATATATTAATAGATAAAAATAATTGTGCAGTTTTGACCGACTTTGGGTCGTCGATAAATATAAATTCAAATGGTGTCGGGAAATTAAAAAACGTCTACTACAAGCATATTGCACCAGAGCAGTGCTATAGCTCGAAGGTAGATGTCTATGTAGATATTTATCAATTTGGAAATACTTTATATAGAATGTGTAATGGGGAAGAGGAGTATAATAGACAGGTAAAAAAAAGCAAGAATTTGAACGATTTAAAAATATCTATAGTAAATGGAACTTTCCCGACTAGAAAAAAATACTACCCCCATATACCAAGGCAGTTGATTGAGATAACTGAAAAATGCTTGAGTGTAGACCCTAAAAAAAGATACAGCGATGCTATTGATATTTTAAACGATATGGCAAAGGTAAATTCAAATTTGGACTGGGTATATGAAAAGACTAATAGGGTATATAGATGGACCGACTCAGATAAAAGCGTCTCTATGTACAAAAAAAACGGGCTCTGGATGGTCGACTGCAAGTTTAATATTGAATTTGAAAATATGTTTGAAAAATTTTCTGATGGATTTAAGTATGTTAGAAAGATTTTAAAAGAGAATTGTTAAAAAAGAGGTTGTTGCGAGCTTGCAACAACCTCTCGATTTTTATTGTTTTTTGCTTCTGATTTCCTTTTGAATTTTTTTTAGAGCTTTTTTAGATCCTCTAGCTATGTCTTTTTCTAATTTTCTATCTTCAAAAGAAACGAATAAGCTGTTTAAATCGTAGCCTTCAGGATATAGATCTTTTGCCTTTAGATAAGGCTCAGTTCTCTTTACATTTACTGTGATAAACTCATCCTTATATAAAACCTCTAGATTATTAAATTTATCGACTGGAGTATATACAATACCGTAGTCGTCTTTATCTAAAAGTTTTATCTTATCGCCTATTTCGTAGTCGTAAACTTTGCTAGGGATTATATCTATATCGCTTTCTGTTCTTATTTTTCTACTATCAACTAATTTTATATCGTAGTCTTTGTTGTTTATATAGTCATTTGCTTTTTTAAGCACCTTATCTCTAATTCCCATTTTTTTAGAAATAAATAATGCATTACTGCTTTGAGAATGGCCGATAGTCAGCTTGTAAAGTGGCTCTAAAGTGTCTTTGTCAAACATCATACCTGCATTTTCAAAGTCAGGATGTAATTTGGCGTATTTTTTCAGCTCGCCGTAGTGGGTAGATGCTACTGTTATGCATCCCATTTCGTATAGCTCTTCTAATACAGCGATTGCAAGTGCTGCACCTTCATTTGGCTCGGTTCCACTTCCTATTTCGTCTAATAGGATGAGTGTTGATTTATTGCTTTTGTTTATTATAGAAGCTATATTTTGGATGTGAGAAGAAAATGTACTAAGCGTATTTTCTATACTTTGGTTGTCGCCTATATCTACAAATATGTTTTCAAAAATAGATATATCAGTTCCTTCTTCAGCAGGTATATCAAATCCACATTGAGTCATAAGAGTCAAAACGCCGACTGTTTTTAACGCAACGGTCTTGCCACCTGCATTTGGACCTGTTATTATCAAGCTTCTGTAGTTTTTACCTATTTCAAAATCTAGTGGTATTATATCTCCCTTTAATAGTGGATGCTTAGCTTTTTTAAGCTTTATATATCCAGTATCGTTTATTTTAGGCGTTATACAGTTGTTGTTTAAACTGTATTTTGCCTTTGCGAAAATCATATCGTAGTTTGATATGACCTCGATATTTATTTTTATCTCCTGAATTTTTTCGAAAATCAACTCAGTTAAATATGATAAAATCTTGTATTCCTCTACTGCCTCCTCTGATTTTAAAGAGATAAGCTCTGAGCTGAATTTAGATATATTTTCAGGCTCTATAAATACAGTGCTTCCCTTTGATGAGGTATCTAAGATGACGCCTTTTACCTCGTTTTTATAGTTTGCTTTAATCGGGATTACATATCTTTCGTCCCTTTTGCATATTAGAAATTCCTGTATATATTTTTTATTTGAGCTCGAAGTCAGAAACTTATTCAATCTATCGTTTATCTTAGATTGACATATATCTATATTTCGGCGAATTTTCTTTAATTCACTAGAAGCGTTAGAGTCAATTTTATTTGATTTTATGCAGTAGTTTATTTCTTCTTCTATAGAGCTTAATTCTGTTATATTCAAGGCATAGGATGATAGAGTTTCTCCGTAGAAGCTCATGTCATTCATGAAATTTTTGATTTTTTTGCATCCTCTCAAGAAGGCTTCGACCATCATAAGTTCCTCTGGATTTAAGACCATTCCTTTTTCGACCTTATCTATCACACCGTGCAAGTTAAATACACCTTCTAGTGGAATATGATTGCTGTTTTTTAATATATTTCTAGCTTCGTTGTTTTCGTTTAACATGTTTTTTACAGCGCTGATATTCTTTTTAGGAGTCAATTTGTCAATTAAATCCTTTCCTAGAGAGCTAACACAGTATATTTTAACTAGCTCTTTTAAGTCGTTTAGCTGTAATTTATCAAAAGTTGTACTATTCATTTTCGCTACCTCCTAGACAAAGATTTGATTTTTTCATTTTAGAGATTATCTTTCTTATGCTAGATTCTGACAGATTAAAGATGCCTTGAATCTCCTCTAAGCTGTATCCCTTGTTGTAAAGTTCAAAAATTTCTTTATTTCTAGAGTTAATGGCGTCTTTGGCGCCGTTTTTTTCGCCCCAAGAAACTTTATTTCTCTGTATAGGAATGTAGATAATATCGCCTTGGATATATTCTTGTATTTGGCTTATCAATTCTTCTGGTAATATATTTTTTGCATTTTTATATTTCAATTTAGTTGTCTCCTTTATTTATAAGTTATTTTCCTATAACTTAGTAAATAAGGAGTTAAATAGTTGTAACTTCTTATTTACTAAGAAGCACAACTTCCAGTTCACCGTAATTATTTTTCTTCAAAAAACATTCTCCTTTTTATTATTATTTTAAATTTACATATACATTATTTCATATAACGATATTATATTCAATGCAAAAAACGATTATAATCGAATTTTCCTAAAATGGTTTTCATGTATTTTATTACCATATAAATGCCTTTCATGTATCAAAAAACGTCATTTCATGACAATCAAAATACTATCTATATATATAAGTATTATTATATAAGTACAAAAGGAAATAATTATACATTATATTTAAACTTTACATTTAGTAAAAAAAATATATTTGGGAGGGATTTGTTATGATTAGCTTTTTCGGAGCAATAATAGTTTTAATTCTAGGTTATTTTATTTATGGTAAGTTTGTAGAAAAAGTCTTTGGGATAGATGACTCTCTACCAACTCCAGCTACAACAATGGAAGATGGTGTAGACTATGTTCCTATGAATTGGAAAAAGATATTCTTAATTCAATTCTTGAACATAGCAGGATTAGGACCAATATTTGGTGCAATACAAGGTGCATTATTTGGACCAGCAGCTTTCTTATGGATTGTATTTGGTACAATATTTGCAGGTGGTGTACATGATTTCTTATCTGGTTACTTATCACTTAAAAACAAAGGTGTATCAGCATCAGAACTTGTCGGTATATATCTAGGTGAAGGTGCTAGAAAAATAATGGTAGTATTTAGTGTAGTTTTATTAGTACTTGTAGGTGTAGTATTTGTAACAGGACCTGCTGGACTTTTAAATACTTTAACTAATGTAAATACACAAATCTGGGTTGCAGTAATATTTGCATATTACATATTGGCAACTGTACTTCCAGTAGACAAGATCATAGGTAAGATATATCCAGTATTTGGTGCAGCACTTATATTAATGGCAGTTGGTATAGCAGGTGGATTAATTGTTAAAGGTTATCAAATACCAAATATAACTTTACAAAACTTCCATCCAGATGGAAAACCATTATTCCCATACTTATTTATAACAATCGCATGTGGTGCTATATCAGGATTCCATGCTACACAATCACCACTTATGGCTAGATGCGTAGAACACGAAAGAGAAATAAGACCAGTATTCTACGGAGCAATGGTTGCAGAAGGTATAATCGCCTTAATATGGGCAGCAGCTGCAATGGCATTCTTCCATGGTGAACCTCAATTACAAGCAATTTATGGAGGTACTCCAGCAGTAGGTGTAAATGAAATGTCAATAACTCTACTTGGACCAGTAGGTGCAGTACTTGCAGTATTAGGTGTTGTAGCTTGTCCGATAACATCTGGTGATACAGCATTCAGAAGTGCAAGACTTACAATAGCTGATTCATTCAATATAAAACAAGATAAATTGAGTTCTAGATTTATGATAGCCATACCACTATTTGCAGTAGGTGTAGCTCTTACATTTATAGATTTTAATATAATTTGGAGATATTTCTCATGGGCTAACCAAACATTAGCGATGATAATGTTGTGGACAGGAAGTATGTTCCTACTTAAAAACAACAAGAACTACATGGTAACAGTAGCTCCAGCAATATATATGACAGCTGTAACATTCAGCTATATAATGCAAGCTCCAGAAGGATTTAGATTACCATCACAAATAGGTAACACAATCGGTATTGTAGTAGCAGTATTGTTTGCAATAGTATTCTTTGTAAAAGCAAATAAAGAAAAACACATAGAACATAATAAAGCAGCTTAGTTTCAGATAAAAAAGAGATACGAAAGATAGATTTTAAGATCTATTTTAAGTATCTCTTTTTTTTAGCGTATATGTTTTAGTACAAAGTCAGATGAATCTTTAAAGAAAGCCCCGAGTTCTTCTTCTGTAAGCAGTTCATTTTGAGGAAATTCATCTATTTGGTCCTTGTAATTATCGAAAATCCATTTTTCTGTAGATTCTATATCTTTAGGCGTAATCGTGTAACTTCCGGCATCTGTCTTAATTGTTATATCTTTTTTAGGGAAGGTAAATTTGCTTTTTATTCCCAATGATTTTGCGATAATATTGAAGTTTTTATGCTTGAATCTAATACAGTCTTCTTTAGTCCCGTTAAATACGCCGTTTACTGTCTTCATCCCTGTTATTGTATTTTTGTCATCGAAAATAAAATAGTCATTTTTAAGCATACCATTTAAATAGTAGTCTAATAATAAATGACAGTAAATTCCTGTTGATACAATATCATCCTTATCCCAATATACATTTCTGTATTTTTCAAGGTCAGGCAGACATAATTCATTTTCGTAAATATAATAATGAGAAAATCTTGATTCAACTGTATCCTTCATAGGTATCAAATAACCTGATTTTATATCTGGAATTAAGTTTGCTAATATAAAAAGATTTTCTTCTTCCTTGTTTAATTTTAAAACATTTGAAACATCTGTAGCTAATTTAATATGAAAACTCCAAGCTGGCATAATCAAAAGTCCTTTCTATATATGTTATTACATTATGTATTATAAGAAATAAATGGTAGAAATTGCAACCTTAAATTGATAAGCATCACAAAGTTGTTAAATATAATTACAATGGTCTGAGAGAGGATATGCATATCTACAATTGAGAATAAAAAAGGCGAATGTAAAAATTCGCCTTTTTAGTACTGTATTTGTACAATATATTATTTTCTGATCATTTTAGATTTAAAGTTATAAACAGGTTTTGCGATATATAAAATATCTACAGTTTCTTTAACTTGCTCAATAATTAAATCAGCAGGTTTATAGGCTTGAGGCGCTTCGTCTAATGTTTCTTCGCATACAGACCAAGTGTTTATACCATTCATATCGTCCTTGAAGTCATCCATTGAAAGAAGCTCTTTTGCTTCACTTCTAGATAGAAGACGGCCTGCACCGTGTGGCGCTGATTGATTCCAATCGTCGTTGCCTTTTCCAAGTGCGATTATAACTCCTTCCTTCATATTAAGTGGAATAGCTACTTTTTCGCCTTTTTTAGCAGAGATAGAGCCTTTTCTTATTATAATACAGCCATCTGCATCTTCTATGTAATTATGAACAGTGTCGAACTTATCTATAGCTTCTATTTTTAAGAAATCTAAAATATCTTGAGAGATAAGTCTACGATTTTCAAAAGCCATATTTTGGCATTTTATCATATTCTCTATGTAGTCTTCGTAGTCTTTACCTTCAATATAAGCTAAATCCTTTGGAATTCCTATTATTCTGTCTGAAAAATTATTCTTGAGATTTATTAATTCCTTGTTTATATCTTTTTCTCTATTTTGTTTTTTTAGATTTGAAATTAGTTCTTGTTCAGCTTTTTTTAACTTATCTCCACCAGCCATATTAAAGGATGCTCTTAAACTAAAGTGTTTAGATACCTTTTTACCTAGATTACGAGAACCAGTGTGTACTGATAGAGCGTAAGTATCGTCGTCTATTTGTCCAATTTCTATATAGTGGTTTCCACCACCTAAGCTACCACAAGAATTTATGAAGTAGTCTACTTCTTTTAAATTCAAATCATTTACAATTTCTTTTATTTGTTTTTGTATATTTTTATCTAAGTTAGGATGTTTTCTTTTTTGAACGCCGTGTCCATTAGGTATGTTGCTTTTTATAAAATCATCTAATTTTTTGAAATCAATTGAATTAGATGTTTTAAATATTGTAGTGAGTACACCGCATCCGATATCAACTCCAACTATATTTGGAATAAGTTTTTTTTCTTTTAATTTAATAGTAGTTCCTATAGTGCAACCTATACCAGCGTGGACATCAGGCATTATACGAATTTTAGCCCCGTCAAAAACAGGGTGATTACAAAGTCCTATTATTTGAGAGATTGCTTGTTGCTCACATATATCTGTGTAGACAACAGCATCTGTGTATTTTCCATTTAATGTAAACATTATTTATCACTCCTTATATATCGTGTTTTTTAACTAGATTTTTATTAAAAATAGTGTGGTTTTAAGAAATAAATAAAGTTACTGGTGGAAAATACCTCCTCAAATAATATTTTACTTGTTAGATTTGTTCAGATGAAGAAGCTTCATCAGAAAAATCAATTTTATTTACGTCTTCTGGATCATGTGCTTCACAGAAGTAACGAACTTTTCCATCACATTCGTATTTTGTTAAATCTTCAATTTTAAAGTATGTATGGCATTTTTCACATTGTGCTATAGAATCATCTTGTGCACATTTAGGGCATATCATATCATATTCATAATAATGATAATATGGGTCGTTTGCTTTTATTTCGCAATCGCAAACTCCGCAGTAGCCGATTATTTCAGCAGATTCATCTTGAAAATTATCTTCATGATTATTCGAATAATTATAGTCCATTTTTAATCCCCCTTTTACTTTATAAAACTAAAAATATATAAAAAAATCCCTATTTATTTTATTATAACACATAGAAAAGTGTATCGCACTTTATACTTTAAGTGTTTTATATTAATATATTTTTGAAAATAAACATTTTATTGTATAGCGAAATTCATTTGATTTTATGAATTATTGTAATAAATGTAAAAGTAAGAAAAGAAATTAGAATGTGATTACTTTTGATTAAATGTAAACTGCTAAAGTACTAAATAATAAAGTGGATTTTTTAGCAGTTTACTAGATCTCTGATTATTCTAGTTCAGAAGTACAATTTGGGCAGCGAGTAGCGCTTATTGGTATTTCGCTACAGCAGTAAGGACATACCTTTGTAGTAGGTTCTTCTGTAGCTGCAACTTCTTCATGTTTTCCAAGACTGGCAAGCTTATTCATACCTTTAACTATTAAGAATATAACAAATGCCATGATTATAAAATTAATAAGTGCTGTTATAAAAGAACCGTATTTAACTTGAACACCTCCAAGAGTTATCACTAAGTTGCTGAAATCTTGATTAGCAAATAGCCCGATTATAGGAGATATTATATCTTGGACTAAAGAATTAACTACACCTTGGAATGCGCCCCCTATAATAACACCGACTGCTAAATCTAGGACATTTCCTCTAAGAGCAAATTCTTTAAATTCCTTTAAGAAATTTGACATAAGCCTCATCCTCCATATTTAATATTTTAAAATTTATTCACAGATAATTATACCACTAAATTCTATTTTGTAACAAATTATTGTCAAATTTTAAAATATTTTGTAGCTATTTGGTGTTTATTAAATAATGGTAGGCTATTTGATATTTTCTAGTTCTGTCTAAGTCCTTTTCTGTTAGAGTAGAGATTCTTCTTAAATCCATGTTGTGTTGTAAATCGGCTAATTTTACCTCCTTTGCCAAAGGATTTGAACTCACTTTTTTGACATAATCCATATAATCTATATCGTCTGTTCTTGTAAGCATGACTATTGCATCTACTATGTGCTTTGAAAGTCCTGCATTTAGAAGATCTTTTTCAGTTACATCTGTATCTTCTATTATATCGTGTAAAATTGCTACTATTTTTGCATCATCGCTTTTTACAGTTTCCATCACGTGAAGTGGGTGGAGTATGTAGGGCTTGCCTGATTTGTCCTTCTGATTTTTGTGCTTTTCGATAGCTAGCTCTAGTGCGAATTGTAGTTGTTCGTTGTATGATAGCATTTGAAAACCTCCCTGCTTTTTGAATTTATTATATCATAACAGGGAGGTAATAAGCTTAGAAATCTTCTCCGCCTTGGACTTCTGAGTCATAGCATATGCAATCTTCTGCTGTATTTCCACATTCTCTACAACAGTCGCAATATCTTGAATCTCCACCACAAATTCCGCATTCGTATTTTTTGCTTGGAGTATCTCCTGAATCGTCGGCATCTTGTGGAAGTTTTGCAATACAAGATTTACAACCAGTTGCAACTACTGCACCTTCTACATTTTTAATGCTTCTCTTTTGAGATATAGGGTATTTTTTGTTGCATATTGGGCATGTAAATGTAGATGATTTTTTTGTTGTAGTTTGCTTCTTAGATGATTTTTTTGTAGAGCTATTAGAATTGATTGGAGGATCTCCTGAATCGTCAGCATCTTGTGGAAGCTTTGCAATACAAGATTTACAACCAGTTGCAACTACTGCACCTTCTACATTTTTTATACTTGCCTTTTCAGATATAGGGTATTTTTTGTTGCACATTGAGCATGTAAATGATTCTTGATCCTCAGATTTTTCATCTGTATTTTTGTTTTCTGTTACTTTAGTGCTACTGCTGCTTTGAACAGTTGTCTTGCTTGAACATCCTATTAGTGAGATGCTTAAGATTATACATATACATAAAGTTAGATTTTTGAGTAACTTCATTACCTTCACCCCCTAATTTGTTTTTTAATTTCATTATATTGGTATCTGATTTATATAGATATTACCCAGGTGGGTAATTATTGAAGATTTGCATGGATAAAAATGCAAATTACAACTGCCAGTTTTTGACATATAAAATGAAATTAATAAAATTTAAGGAGGTATATAACAGTTAATATAAATCTATAAAAATCCATAAAACCATAGTATATTTTTATTGATTATATATAATGCTATTGAAGTAATAAATAAATGAAATATTACTCAATATTATAATTTGCAAATAAGATGGAAAAAACGGTTCAAATTCTTAAAAATTGAGATAAGTTTATAACAGATACTAGAAGAGAAAATAACACTGTATTTATTTGTAGGCTTTAGGAGAATATAGATAATAAAGCTAAGAAAATAATTGAGGAGTTAATAGAGTATGATAAAGACATTCAAAATAATGCTAATTCCAAATAATAAACAAAAGACTAAATTATTTCAATCAGCAGGTGTAGCCCGTTTTGCCTATAATTGGGCATTGAATACTGAACAAGAAAACTACAAAAATGGTGGTAGCTTTTTAGCAGATAACGACTTAAGAAAACAATTTACAAAATTAAAAATGGCAGAAGAATATAAATGGCTTAATGATTATTCTAATAATATAGCTAAACAATCAATTAAAGATGCTTGCTTGGCTTACAAAAGATTTTTTAATGGGCAATCGTCTTTTCCTAAATTTAAAAGTAAAAGAAAGTCTAAGCCTAGCTTTTATGTAGATACTGATAAAATCCTATTTACAGGCACGCATGTTAAACTCGAAAAATTAACATTAAGTAGAAAGAAAAATAAACAAAAGTTTAACTGGATAAAGCTTGCTGAAAAAAACAAAGTACCAACAAATAGTAAATATCTCAACCCAAGAGTAACATTTGATGGTATTAACTGGTGGATTAGTGTAGGTATTGAATACAATGATAGTATTGAAATTCCAACAAATGAAGGAATAGGTATAGATTTGGGGATAAAAGATTTAGCAATATGTAGTAATATTGATAAACCTTACAAAAATATAAATAAAACTCAAAAGATAAGAAAGTTAAAAAAGAAAAAACGTAGGTTACAACGTCAGATATCTAAAAAATATCTAATAAATAAGAAAGGAGATAGTTACTGCAAAACAAGTAACATTATAAAAGCCGAAAAGAAATTATTAAAACTTAATCACCGATTAACAAATATTCGTCATAATTATTTACATCAAGTAACTACCGAAATAATAAATCGAAAACCAAAATTTATTGTTTTAGAAGACTTAAATGTAAGAGGTATGATGAAAAATAAGCATTTATCAGAAACTGTAGCAGAACAATGCTTTTATGAATTTTATAGACAAATAGAGTATAAATCACTATGGAATAATATTAAATTTATAGTTGCAGATAGATTTTATGCAAGTAGTAAAATATGTTCTTGCTGTGGATCAATAAAAAATAACTTGGAGCTTCGTGATAGGGTTTATAAGTGCGAAAAATGTAATAATGTAATTGACAGAGATAAAAATGCAAGTATAAACCTTATGAATTACGGAAAATCAATAGCTTAGTTACCTAAATATCACTACCCATATGTACCGATGCGTTAGTCGGGAATTTAAGCCTTTGGAGTATTATATCAAATGTAAGTAGCTATAAATTTATTTATAGTAAAAGCAGATACGTTGAAAAAGGAATGGAACATAAAATTTTATAATTTTTTATAGATTTTTATAAGTTTTCAG
>NZ_JALEXO010000284.1 GCF_022780145.1 Intestinibacter sp. | reverse complement strand
AGATGCTATTTAAATATATACTACAAATGTAGTATATATTTAAATAGCATCTTAATAAAAACATAAAGTCAACATAAACACTAATAAAATATACTGCTTAATTCAAGATTACAAACAAGACAATATATTTTATAAATACTTTTATAATATCATAAATAAATACGTTTTCCTATTATTTTCAACTATTTGTAATAAATTCGATACTATTTCTTTTTCCCCTTTAATATATAAGACTATATTTTTTCTAAAAAATCGCCACTTTCTTTATTTTTTTCAAAAAAAGATGGACTGCCAATAAAGCAATCCATCTTATATATAAATTATTATTTAAATCCTATTTAAAGTAATTTACACCACTTTCAAATATTTTTTGGTCTTTTTCTCCATGTATATTTTTAAGAGTGTATTTACCAATTCTTTCAGAGTGACCCATCTTACCTAAGATTCTACCATCTGCACTAGTTATACCTTCAACAGCGTAGAATGAACCATTAGGGTTGTAGTCTATATCGTAAGTAGCATTTCCATCTAGGTCAACGTATTGAGTTGCTATTTGTCCATTTGCTACTAATTGGTCGAATGTTTCTTTGTTAGCAACGAATTTACCTTCACCATGAGATATAGATATACTATGTAGGTCTCCTACTTTAGTATTAGCTAACCATGGAGATTTATTTGATGCTACTCTAGTAGTTACAACCTTAGCTTGGTGGCGACCTATGTTGTTGTAAGTTATAGTTGGAGCATCTTCAGCAGTTACTGGTTTTATTTCACCATAAGGAACTAATCCTAATTTGATTAATGCTTGGAATCCATTACAGATACCTAATATTAAACCATCTCTATTAGTTAATAGGTCGTTTACAGCTTCAGCTATTCTTGGATTTCTAAATACAGTTGCTATGAATTTAGCAGAACCGTCTGGTTCGTCACCTGCACTGAATCCACCTGGTATCATAACTATTTGAGAAGATTGTATTTCTTTAACCATAGTTTCGATTGAATCTTCTATGTTAGCATAAGTTAAGTTTCTGAATACTTTTATGCTAGCTTTTGCTCCAGCATCTTCAAATGCTCTAGCTGAGTCGTATTCACAGTTAGTTCCAGGGAATGCTGGTATGAATACTTTTGGTTGTACTATTGATAATGAAGATTTTTGGTGTTCGTTAACTATGAAGTTTATGTTTGATATTTCACCAGTTGGTTCAACAGCTTTTGTTGGGAATATTGGTTCTAAAGTAGATTCATAAGCTTTGTAAATCTTACCTAAGCAAACCTTGTATCCATCAACTTCTATGTATTGTCCTTCTATAGTTTTACCAGCAACCTTGTAATCTACACCATCTAATAATGCTAAGTCAGCTTCTTCAATTTCAAGAGCTATGTTTCCATATGCTGGGTCAAATAATTTATCTGCATCAACATCTTTAGCTACTTCAAATCCTATCTTATTACCAAATGCCATCTTAGCTATAGCTTCTCCAAGTCCGCCATAACCTAAAGCATATGAAGCAAGGGCTTTCTTAGCTTGAGTTAATTCTCTTACTTTATCTAAGTTTTTCTTTAATACGTCGAAATCAGGTATTCCACTTTCTAATCTAGGAGTTCTTATAACTACTACAGTAGATCCTGCTTTTTTGAATTCTGGAGATACAACATATTCTGCATCTACTGTATCAACAGCAAATGAAACTAATGTTGGAGGTACGTTTATATGTTCAAATGTACCAGACATACTGTCTTTACCACCTATTGCAGGTATTTCAAATTCTTTTTGTGCATAGTAAGCTCCAAGTAATGCAGCAAATGGTTTACCCCATTTAGTTGCGTCTTTACCTAATTTTTCGAAGTATTCTTGGAAAGTTAATCTAGCTTTCTTGTAATCTCCACCAACTGCAACTAATTTACAGATTGATTCAACAACTGCGTATAATGCACCGTGGAATGGACTCCATTTTCCTATTTTAGGATTGTATCCAAATGTCATTATTGATGAAGTTGTAGTTTTTCCACCAAGTACTGGTATTTTAGCAACCATACCTTGGATAGGAGTTCTTTGATATTTACCACCAAATGGAAGTAATACTGTATTAGCTCCTATAGTGTTATCGAATTTTTCAACTAAACCTTTTTGAGAGCATACATTTAAGTCTTTTAATACGCTGTCAAATTTATCTGAGATAGTTTCGCCTTCTACTTTTATCTTTCCAGTATTGAAGAAAGTATTTTCTTCGTCTACCTTTGCAACGTGTACGTCTGTTTTTTGTTTCTTACCGTTTGTATCAAGGAAAGCTCTGTTTAAGTCAACTATAGTTTTTCCATTCCAGAACATTCTTAAATATCCTGTATCAGTAACTGTAGCAACATGAGTTGCTTGTAAGTTTTCAAGTCCAGCAAGTTCTATAAATCTGTCTTTGTTTTCAGGAGCTATAGCACAAGCCATACGTTCTTGAGATTCTGATATAGCAAGTTCAGTACCATCAAGTCCGTCGTATTTCTTAGGTACTAGGTCTAGGTTTATGTCTAAGCTTTCTGCGATTTCACCTATAGCAACTGAAACCCCACCAGCACCGAAGTCGTTACATCTTTTTATCATTTGTGCAACTTCTTTATTTCTGAAGAATCTTTGGATCTTTCTTTCGTTAGGTGCATCACCTTTTTGTACTTCAGCACCACAAGTTTCTATTGATTCTTCACTGTGTTCTTTAGATGAACCAGTAGCTCCTCCACAACCATCTCTACCAGTTTTTCCACCTAGTAATATGATTATGTCGCCTTTTTCTGGTCTCTTTCTTATTACATTTTCTTTTGGAGCTGCTGCTATAACTGCACCAATTTCCATTCTCTTAGCTACGAAGTCTTCATCGTATACTTCTGTAACTTGTCCTGTTGTTAAACCTATTTGGTTTCCGTAAGAACTGTATCCGTTAGCTGCTTCAGTAGTTATTTTCTTTTGCATTAATTTACCATGTAATGTATCTTCTAGAGAAGTTCTAGGGTCTGCACTACCAGTAACACGCATTGCTTGGTATACATAACTTCTTCCTGAAAGTGGATCTCTGATTGCTCCACCTAAGCAAGTAGCAGCTCCACCAAATGGTTCTATTTCTGTTGGATGGTTGTGAGTTTCGTTTTTGAACATTAATAAATATTTTTCTATTTTACCATCAACATTTACATCTATATTTACACTACAAGCATTTATTTCTTCACTTTCATCTAAATCTTGTAATTTACCTGCAGCTTTAAGTTCTTTTACAGCTATAGTAGCTATATCCATTAGACACATATCTTTTTGTCTGTCTACATAGATAGTATTTCTTGATTCAACGTATTTTGAATAAGTTTCTTTGATTATTTCGTTGTATTTACCATCTTCTATGTCTACACCTTCTATTTGAGTCATGAATGTAGTGTGTCTACAGTGATCTGACCAATAAGTGTCTAGAACTTTTATTTCTGTTATAGTTGGATTTCTCTTTTCTTGGCCTTTAAAGTATTCTTGAACATATTTTAAGTCATCTATTGTCATAGCTAAACCTTGTTCTTTTAAGAAAGCTTCTAAGCCTGCCATATCTAAATCTATAAATCCATCTAGAGTTTCAACTTCTGTTGGTATTTCAGTTTCTAATTCTAAAGTTTCTGGTTTTTCTAAAGTTGCTTCTCTACTGTCAACTGGATTTATTACATATGCTTTTATTCTTGCAAATAATTCATCATCTATATCTCCTGTTAAGATATATAATTTTGCACTGTTTATGTTAGGTCTTTGACCTTCGTTTATTATTTGAACACATTGAGCTGCCCAATCTGCTCTTTGGTCATATTGACCTGGTAAATATTCAACTGCAAATACTCTTGCATCCTTGTCGTATTCAACTGTTTCTTTGTATACTACATCTAGGTTTGGTTCTGAGAATATTGTTTTTGCAGCAGAATCACAAACTTCATCAGATAATCCTTCTATATCGTATCTATTTAATAGTCTTAAGCTATCTATGCAATCTATATGTAAGCTATCTTTTAAATCCTTCATTAATGCTTTTGCTTCAAGATCGAATCCTTCTCTCTTTTCTACTAAAAGTCTTTTTACATTTGAACTCATATTATATTATTCCTCCATTAAGAAATTTCTCATTTTCCCTTTTTATTTTATTGAAAATCTATTTCCATATGTCTGTTCTATAATGCATTCCTTCAAAATTTATTTTCTTGATATTTTCGTAAACTTTTTCCCCTGCTTCTTTTACAGTCTTAGCCTTAGTAGTTATACCGATTACTCTACCACCATTAGTTACTATATTTCCGTCTACTAGTTTAGTACCACTGTGGAAAACTACTATATCATCATCTAAGTCGTCAAGTCCTGTTATTACTTTTCCCTTTTCATAGCTTTCAGGATATCCACCTGATGTAAGCATTACACATATTGCTTGTTCATCAGTATAAGTTATATCTATATCTTTTAATTTGTTATCGATAACTGCTGATATTATTTTGTTTAAATCAGTTTCTAATCTGAATAAAACAGATTGAGTTTCTGGATCACCAAATCTTACATTGTATTCAAGTACTTTAGGTCCGTCTTCAGTTATCATTAATCCTACGAATAATATTCCCTTGAAGTCTAATCCATCTGCTTGGAATCCCTTTAAAGTTTTATCTAATACATTTTCTTTTATATCTTTTGCTAATTCTTCAGTATATAATTCACTTGGAGAGAAAGTTCCCATTCCACCAGTATTTAAACCAGTTTCTCCGTTGTTTACTTTCTTGTGGTCTTTTGCACTTACCATAGGAACTATAGTGTCATGGTCTACAAAAGCTAATATAGAAGTTTCAACTCCTTTTAGGAATTCTTCTATAACTATTTTATCTCCAGCATCACCGAATTTTTTGTCAGTCATCATTTCTTTTAGAGTAGTTATAGCATCTTCTCTGTTTTCAGGTATTACAACTCCTTTTCCAGCTGCTAGTCCATCTGCTTTTATAACAACTGGATAACCGTAGTCATCTATGTCAGCTATTGCTTCGTCTAGGTCAGTATACTCTTTATATTTAGCTGTTGGTAATCCATGTCTTATCATGAAATCTTTTGAAAATGCCTTACTTCCTTCTAATTGAGCACATTTTTTGTTTGGTCCAAATACCTTTAAGCCTTCGGCTTCAAAAACATCTGTTATCCCCATTACTAATGGTACCTCTGGTCCAACTACAGTTATGTCTATTTCCTTTTCCTTTGCAAACTTAACTAATGCATCTAAATCTGTGTCAGCTATATCTACACATTCTGCAACCTTAGCTATTCCAGGATTTCCTGGTGCACAATATATTTTTTCTACGTCTTTTTCATTACTTAATTTCCAGCAGATAGCATGTTCTCTTCCGCCGCCACCTACAACTAATATCTTCATATTTGCCTCCTAGTTTTTGTATATTTATTCGCTTACTTTGACTTTTCTACCTTCTACAGATATCTTTCCTTCGCAAAATAGTTTTACGCATTTAGGAAGAATTGTATGTTCTACTTCTAAAACTCTCTTAGCCAATGATTTTGCATCATCGTTATCCATTACCTTAACTGTATCTTGCATGATTATTGGTCCTGCATCTGCTTCTTCGTTTACAAAATGAACTGTAGCGCCTGAAACCTTTGCACCGTAATCGATTACAGCTTGATGAACTCTCTCTCCATAGAATCCATCTCCACAGAAAGAAGGAATTAGTGATGGATGTATATTCATCATTTTATTTCTAAATTCACTTACGAATTTTGGACTGATTATCTTAAGATAACCAGCCAAAACTACTAAGTCTACGTTTT
>NZ_JALEXO010000207.1 GCF_022780145.1 Intestinibacter sp. | reverse complement strand
ATACTTTTATCATCATTTACATCTATTTTTGGAAGTCTCAAAAAACCAAATCCTATTTTATTCATACTAATGCCCCCTCAGTAACTTTAGTTATCTATTATTAAGATAATTATATTTAAAATTTATTGTATTTAAAAGAATAAAAAACACCAAATTGGACAATATATAAAGTGAAATATTTAAATATAAAAATTAAAAAAAATAAATAAATAGTTAAAAATTTGAAAAATTAGTTGCAATTAGTGTTTTTTTATCTTACAATGTAAACATAGTCAAAAATTAATAAATTAAATGCAATGAAAAAGAAAGTAGATTTAATGTAGATTTATAGAGAGTAGAGGATGGTGGAAGCTCTACATGATACTTAGATTGAAATAACACTTTGGAGTGGTTAGAAGAAATTACGTTTCGTAAGAGTAAAGCTAAACGGAGACTCACCGTTAACAGAGGAAAAGTATAATAATTGTACTTTACAGAGTTGGACACATATGTGTCAACTAGGGTGGTACCGCGGAATATATCCCGTCCCTATACTATTGTATAGGGGCGGTTTTTTATTTTAAAAAGTAATTGTATTTTAGATATTAAATATTATAGAAAGGGATGAAATGATGCAGACATTAGAAAGAACATTTGCAAATGAATTAAAAGATTCAAAAGATGAAGTTGTATTACTTAGAGGTTGGATATACAAAATAATCGACTTAAGTAATGTAGTATTCATAAAATTAAGAGATAAAAGTGGAATAGTACAACTTGTTGCAAATAAGGAACAAATAGAAGGATTGAGACTTGAAAACGCTATAGAAGTAACAGGTAAAAAGAGTGAAAATGAAAAAGCACCAGGTGGAGTAGAAGTCGTAGTAGACGAAATCAAAATATTAGGAAAAACATATTACGACAAGCTTCCATTTGAAGTAAACAGCTTCAAAAACAAAGCCGCTCTAGAAACTCAATTAGACAACAGAACAATAGCACTTAGAAGACCAGAAATACGTGCAATATTTAAAGTTCAAAATGAAATAGAACAAGCTTTTAGAGATTATCTAAGATCTAAAAACTTCGAACAAATACATACTGCAAAAATTATAGACTCATCTACTGAAGGTGGATCTGAAATGTTTACAGTAAACTATTTTGACAGAAGATCTTTCTTAGCTCAATCACCACAATTCTACAAACAAATGATGGTAGGGGCTGGATTTGAAAGAGTATACGAAATAGGACATGCATATAGAGCTGAGCTTCACAATACTTGGAGACACTTAAATGAATACGTCAGCTTAGACGTAGAAATGGGATTCATAAAAGATGAATTTGAACTTATGGATTTAGAAGAAGGCTTCTTAGATTACTTATTTAAACATTTAAATAAAGTTTGCAAAAAAGAATTAGAAATGTACAAAATAGATCTTCCAAATGAAGTTAAAATACCAAGAATAACTTTAGCAGAAGCACACAAAATATTACTTGAAGAATACGGTAAAAAATCACCAATAGGAAATATAGATGCAAAAGGTGAAGAATTAATCTGTAAATATGTAAAAGAAAAATACGGTACAGAATTTGTATTTTTAACTAAATATCCAGTGGCTAAAAGACCAATGTATACTATGCCAGACGACGAAGATCCTACACTTACAAAGAGCTTCGACTTAATATACGATGGTCTTGAAATAACTACAGGTGGACAAAGAATACACGACTATGAAATGTTAAAACAAAACATAATCAAATTTGGATTAAAACCAGAAGATTTTGATTTCTACCTAGATACATTTAAATACGGTATGCCACCACATGGAGGATTTGCAATAGGTTTAGAAAGACTTACTATGAAAATATTAAAACTTTCAAACATAAGAGAAGCTACATTAGTACCAAGAGATATGAAAAGATTAACTCCATAAAACTAAGATATAATATTTAATAAAATAAAAAGGAGATGGATATTATGGCAATTAGTAAGGATCAAGTTAAATATATTGCACAGTTAGCTAAGCTTCATTTTGAAGAAGACGAAGCTGAAAAATTTGCAAAGGAATTTGAAAATATATTAGAGCAATTCAAAACACTAGATGCTCTAGACTTAGACGATGTTGTAGTTGAAAGACCAACAGTTTCAGTAACTAGAAAAGATATACCTAAAAAATGTGAAATAGAAGACTTATTTAGAAATGTAAAAACAATGAGAGACACTGCTATAGAAGTGCCAAAAATCATTGAATAGGAGGTCATTTTGATGAGTATAAGAGAAACAGTAGCTAAGATTAAGTCTGGCGATATAAAAAGTTATGATGTCGTTAAATCATACGTAGATGTTATAAATAAAAAAGAAGATAAAATAGATGCTTTCTTGTTACTTCAAACTGATGAAGCATTAGAAAAAGCAAAAGAAATAGATGAAAAAGTTAAAAATGGTGAAAAACTAGGAGCACTAGCTGGTATTCCAATAGCAATAAAAGACAATATATGTACACACGGTGTAAAAACTACTTGTGCATCAAAAATGCTAGAGGATTTCGTTCCACCATACGATGCTACTATAATCAAGAAATTATTAGCTGAAGATGCTATATTAATAGGAAAAACTAACTTAGATGAATTTGCTATGGGTTCTTCTACAGAAAATTCAGCCATGAAGATAACTAAAAATCCAATAGATATAACTAGAGTTCCAGGAGGATCTTCAGGTGGTTCTGCAGCAGCAGTTGGTTCTGAAATGGTTCCACTTGCAATAGGATCAGATACTGGTGGTTCTATAAGACAACCAGCCTCATTCTGCGGTATAGTAGGTATGAAACCAACTTACGGTTTAGTATCTAGATTTGGACTTATAGCATTCGGTTCTTCACTTGACCAAATAGGACCATTCTCTATGAGTGTAGAAGACAATGCTTATCTACTTAACGTACTTGCTGGAGAAGATGATTTAGACTGTACTACTGCTAAAGGACGTGAAAAAGTAGATTACACTAAGGACTTAGGAAAAGATATAGCTGGTATGAAAATAGGTATACCAAAGGAATTCATAGAAGAAGCAGGTCTAGACCCTGAAATCAAAGAAATAGTACTAAAAGACTTAGAAGCTTTAAAAGAATTAGGCTGTGAAGTTGAAGAATTTTCTCTACCTATAACTAAAGATGGACTTGCTCCATATTATATAATATCTTCTGCTGAAGCTAGTTCAAACTTAGCTAGATTCAACTCAGTAAGCTACGGATACAGAGCAAAAGACTACACATCTGTAGACGATATGATAGAAAAGAGTAGAAGTGAAGGATTTGGTAGCGAAGTAAAAAGAAGAATAATGCTTGGAACTTACGCATTATCATCTGGATACTACGATGCTTACTACAACAAGGCTCAAAAATTCAGAGCAAAATTAAAAGCTGACTTCCAAGAAGCCTTCAAAAAATACGATATAATACTTGGACCAGTATCTCCAATACTTCCATTTAAAATAGGTGAAAGATGTGAAGATCCTACTGCAATGTACTTAGCTGATATTTACACAATAAATATAAATCTAGCTACAGTGCCAGCATTATCTATGCCAGGAGGAAAGAGCAAGGAAGGTCTTCCAGTAGGTATCCAATTAATAGGTGATACATTTACAGAAGATAAGATATACAAAGTAGCTTATCAACTTGAAAAGAAATTAGCACTAGAATTTGATAGAGAGGTGTAAGATATGGTATATGAAACAGTCATAGGACTTGAAATACATGCTGAATTAAAAACTAAAACAAAAATATTCTGTAGCTGTTCTACAGAATTCGGTAAAAAACCTAATGAAAATACTTGTCCAATATGTCTAGGTATTCCAGGAACTTTACCAGTGTTAAATGAAGATGTAATAAAGCTTGCAATTAAAGCAGGGACTGCTCTTAATTGTACAATAAACAACTACAATAAAATGGACAGAAAAAACTACTTTTATCCAGACTTAACTAAAAACTTCCAAACTTCACAATACGATTTACCAATGTGTAGCAATGGTCTAGTAAAATTTGATTTTGAAGGAAAAGAAGTAAAGGTCAGAATAAACAGAATACATATAGAAGAAGATGCAGGTAAGCTTGTCCATCTAGAAGACGAACCATATTCATTGATAGATTACAATAGATGTGGTGTTCCACTAATAGAAATCGTTACAGAACCAGATTTACGTTCTCCTGCTGAAGCTGCTGAATTCATGAGACAATTAAAGGGTATTCTTGAATATGCAGAAGTATCAGACTGCCGTATGGAACAAGGTTCAATAAGATGTGACGCCAACATATCTATAAGACCACTTGGACAAGAAGAATACGGAACAAAGGTAGAAATAAAGAACATAAACTCATTTAGAGAGGTTCAAAAAGCTCTAGAAAAAGAAGAAAAGAGACAAAGAGAATTATATCAATACGGTGAACAACATAAGATAAAACAAGAAACTAGAAGATGGGATGCTGCAAAAGCTAAAACTTTACCAATGCGTTCAAAAGAAGAAGCTCATGACTACAGATATTTCCCAGAACCAGACTTAACACCAATTATAATAGAACAATCTTTTGTAGATGAAACTAAGGCTAATTTACCAGAAATGCCAATTGAAAAACGCGAAAGATTTGTAAGAGATTACAAAATACCAGAAAAAGACGCTGCTATAATAATAGCTAATAAGACATTAGCACATTTTTATGAAGATGTAGTAGCACTTGGAGCAGATCCTAAGACAGTTGATAACTACATATTAGGAGAAATGCTTAGACTTCTAAATGCTAAAGGCTTAGAACCAGAAGATATAACTATGGAACCTAAAAACTTAGCAGAATTAATAAAAGTTATAGAAGAAGGAAAAATAAGTAAGACAGCAGGTAAAGAAGTATTTGAAGAAATGTTTGAAACTAACAAGGATCCAAATACTATAATAGAAGAAAAAGGACTTGCTCAAATTAGTTCATCTGATGAGCTTGAAAAATTAGTAGATGAAGTACTTGCTAAGAACCCTCAATCAATAGAAGATTTCAAAGCAGGTAAAAAACAAGCTGCAGGATATTTAATGGGACAAGTAATGAAGGCATCAAAAGGAAAAGCAAACCCACAAGTTGCTAAGAAGATGATAGACGACAAGTTAAATGCTCTAGCTTAATAAATAATTTAAAAAATTGATTTTAAGGAACCATTGTGTAATAATTAATTATATGATGGTTCTTTTTTAATGATAATATAATTATATTGTAAAAGAGGGTAACGAATTATGAATATTTTATTAAAAAGATCTGTACAAAGGGCGATACTTTTAGCGACTTCATTTATAATACAAATAGCAGTAATTGTATTTTTTATATTTCAATATAAAGGAAATTTTCTATATTTTTATTTGGGATCTTTAGCTCTTAGTATAGCGATAGTTTTTATAATTATAAATAACAAGAGCAATCCGAGCTACAAAATAGCCTGGATTATACCTGTGCTTATTTTCCCTATATTTGGAGGGTTGTTTTACTTATTATATGGTGGGAATAAATTAAGCACTAGAGAAAAATTAAAAATGGTAATCCAAAATATAAAAATGACTAATTCTCTAAAGCAAGATAATAAAATAATGGAAAGTTTAGGGAAAGAGGATATATACGCTCAAAATCAAAGTAAATACATTTTAGATTACGCTAAATGTCCCGTTTATAATAACACAGAGACTACTTATTTTAAAATAGGAGAAGAAAAGTACGAGGCTCTTTTAAGTGAACTTGAAAAAGCCGAGAAATTCATCTTTTTAGAGTATTTTATTATACAGGAAGGGAAGATGTTCAACTCCATACTAGAAATTTTAGAGAGAAAGGCCAAAGAAGGCGTAGATGTAAGGTTGATTTACGACGATGTAGGTTGTCTAGTTACGCTGCCACATAATTACCATAAGGAAATAGAAAAAAAGGGAATCAAATGTAGAGTGTTTAACCCTATAAAGCCGTTTTTTACTAGAAGATTAAACAATAGAGACCACAGAAAGATAGCTGTAATAGATGGAAATGTCGGTTTTACTGGTGGTATAAATCTAGCTGATGAATATATAAATGAATACGAAAAGCATGGATATTGGAAGGATGCTGCTATAATGCTAAAGGGAGATGCAGTGTGGAGTTTGACGATAATGTTTTTATCTATGTGGGATTATATAGACAATATAGATGAAAATTATCTGAGATTTAAGCCTTCTGCAGAAAAAAGATATACG
>NZ_JALEXO010000195.1 GCF_022780145.1 Intestinibacter sp. | reverse complement strand
TCTAAATTCAATTATATCTTCTGGTGATACAATTCCTGACATATCTCTATATTTTTGATATAAATTTTTTAAATTTTCATTTTCTAATTCAGACACATATATTCTCTCTCCGCAATTATCGCATACTGCAATATTTTGTTTTACATTTACCTTATATCCTCTATACTCATCGATTATCTCAGTTATTATTTTATAATTTACATTTTTATCACACATCGTACAAAACATAGTATTATCTCCTATAAACATATTTTTTAATTAATTTTACTATAAAAATTTAACACTTTTTAAAAATTTTTTTATTTTTTTATTCAAATTTCCAATACAACCTTCATTATATTTTATTAAATTAAAATCTACTTTTTTATCTAAACCTTTACTTTATTAAATTCCAACCACAAAATCATCTTATTTTATAAATTTTTCAAAATTTTTAAAATCATATTATTCTTCAAATAATAATTATATGTATAAAAAAACTATTTGACAAAATTTGCCTCCTGCTATATCATCTATGTTACAAACAACAAATCAATAATCTGATGAAACTTTACAGAAGAGTTGTCATAATGACACACCGAAGGAGTAACGCTCTCAGGTACTTTATTATATAAAGTGTGACTGTAATGTATAGGATACTCTGGAGAGACCTTATTTAGTTAAGGCGCCGAAGGGGCAAAAGCATTTAGCTCAATCTCTCAGGCAAAAGGACAGAGATGCACGGAAGTATTTATCTAATACTTCACTCTAAAATGTATACATTATCCTGTACTAAATCGAGTCGATTTAGTATTTTTTATTTTACGGATAATTTATACTGGCAATTATATTTTTCATATTTACCTTAAATTCATAAAAGATTATTTGATTTCACAAAATATTTTACATTAAAGGAGTGTTTTTTATGGATTTCTTACAATTACTTAATTCAATCGATGGTTTTATCTGGGGACCTCCCCTATTAGTTTTATTAGTAGGTACTGGTATCTACTTTACAGTGAGACTTGGACTTATACAAATAGTTAAGCTTCCAAAGGCTTTAAAATTAATATTCAAAGCTGAAAACAACGGTAGCGGTGATATCTCAAGCTTCGGTGCTCTATGTACAGCCTTAGCTGCTACAATTGGTACTGGTAATATAGTAGGTGTTGCTACAGCTATAAAAGCTGGTGGACCTGGTGCATTATTCTGGATGTGGCTTGCTGCATTCTTCGGAATGGCTACAAAATATTCTGAAGGCTTACTTGCTATAAAATTTAGATCAAAGGATTCAAATGGACAAATTTCTGGTGGACCAATGTACTACATAGTAAATGGTATGGGACAAAAATGGAAACCTCTTGCAGTATTCTTTGCAATAAGTGGTATATTAGTTGCCCTTTTAGGTATAGGTACATTTTCACAAGTAAACTCAATTACTGAAGCCGTAAACAGCTCTTTTGGTATAGATCCTAGAATAATAGGTGTTGTACTTGCAGTGTTAGTTGCATTAGTAGTATTCGGTGGACTTCAAAGTATATCAAATGTTGCAACTAAGGTAGTACCTTTTATGACAGTTATCTATATAGCAATTTGCTTGACAATATTAGTTGGTTCTTATAATTTAATACCACAGACTTTCGCTTTAATATTCAAAAGCGCGTTTACTGGTCAAGCTGCTGCTGGTGGTTTCTTAGGTGCTACAGTTGCTATGGCAATCAGAAATGGTATCGCTCGTGGTGTATTCTCAAATGAATCTGGTCTTGGTAGTGCTCCTATAGCTGCTGCAGCTGCAAAAACTGAATGGCCAGCAGAACAAGGTCTTATATCAATGACTGGTACTTTTATAGATAGTATAATAATTTGTACTTTAACAGGTGTTTCTCTAATAATAACTGGTGTTTGGCAAGGTGAATTAAACGGTGCAGTAATGACTCAAGCAGCATTTGCAAGTGTTTTACCAACTGTTGGTCCACTATTTCTAACTGTAAGCCTTAGCTTATTTGCCTTCACAACTATACTTGGATGGAGCTACTACGGTGAAAGATGCTTCGAGTTCTTATTCGGTGCTAAGAAAATAAATATTTTCAGATGCTTATTCGTAGTGATGGTACTACTTGGAGCCTTCTTGAAGCTAGAAATGGTATGGATTATAGCCGATATAGTCAACGGTCTTATGGCTCTACCTAACTTAATAGCTCTACTTGCTTTATCACCTGTAGTTATATCAGAAACAAAGCTTTATATGGACCATTTACAATCTTTAGATAAATCTCAAAATAAAAAGATTAGCTAAAATTTTAGCAACAAATAAGGAGCTCAGATAGATTTCAAACCTATCTCGAGCTCCTTATTATTATCTATCCTTAGCTAAACTAACCTGTTTATATTCATCCATTTCGACTGTTACTTTAAATAAATCTCCATCTATACCTATAGTCAAATTTCCACCTTGAAGCTTGACTAAATCCCTAGCTATAGCGAGACCTAGACCGCTACCTTCAGTATTTCTAGATTCATCTGCTCTTTTAAATCTCTCCATTATTTCCTCAGGATCAAAGTTCAATTCGTATGAAGATATGTTTTTCATAGTAGCCGTTATTTTTCCATCTTGTTTTTCTAAATCTATATATACACGAGTGTTTTCTAATGAATATTTACATATATTAGAAAGTAAATTTTCAAATACTCGATACATTCTTCTTCCATCTGCTAGTACAAATGTATCCTCTTCTGTCAAATTAATTCTAAGACTCAATTTCGCAGCCTCTAATTTATCTTCTAATTCTCCTATGCTCTGTCTTAGTAATTGTTTTAAATCTAGTTTGACAAGTTCTAACTCTATATTTCCTGTGCTAGCCTTACTCGCTTCAAATAAATCCTCTATCAAGACCTTCAGTCTCTTAGATTTTTTATCTAACACATTTACATAGTCCTTTAAATAATCTGGACTTATATCTTCTTCCTTCTTGATAAGCTCGACGTAATTTATTATAGAAGTAAGAGGAGTTTTCAAATCGTGAGAAACGTTTGTTATTAGCTCACTTTTCATTCTCTCGCTCTTGATTCTTCCTTCAATAGAATTTTCAAGTCCTTCACCTATATTATTTACGTCATTTGCAAGCGATTTGAAATATAAATCGTCTTTTTCTTCTATTTTGTAATCGACTTGCCCTTCCTTTATCTTGTGAACGCCATCTATTATCTCGCTTAGATAAGACAGCCTTTTAACTAAATATATCAAGAATCCAAGCTGTATTCCAA
>NZ_JALEXO010000124.1 GCF_022780145.1 Intestinibacter sp. | reverse complement strand
CAGTTATGCTTTTTTGAAGTTCTGATGCTTCTTTGCCTCTGTGGCTGATAACTGGTGTAGCCATCTTTTGTAGGACATCTTCACTAACATCTATAGGTCCTGGTATGAATAATTTTTTACTCATAATAAGCCTCCTTTCTTCTAAAATTAAAAGTTTATTTTTTATTATCAAAATAATAATTAACTTTATTTAATATCTATAGTATGTTTTTTTGGTTTATTTGTCAATAGATTTGTTAATTTAATCCATATAAATTTTTTTTATACTGAGCTATATTTCAATATATTATGTTGTATATATATGATATTATACGTGATAACGTTAACATTTTTACTTTTATTTATATATAAATTTGATTTTTATATTATGCCCATTTTATTAAAATGTATTCAAAAAATCTGACTAAAAATTAATATTTGTTAAATATAGTATATCTAAAGTATGTTATATTTATATTAAAAAGATTTTAAATTTACATATATTGGAGGTATCAAAAATGAAAGTAGCAGTTATGGCTGGAACTCCTGTAGATACACAAATGGGGGTTGACTTTTTAAAGGAAAAAGGAGTAGACGCGTACTCTTATCCAGTTTCAGAAAACCCAACAGAGCAACTATTGTTCCAAACTCTTCCTATTCAAGAGAGAAAGGAAGCCCTTTTGAAATCGATAGCAAAAATTAAAGAAGACGGCATGGAGGCGATATTTGTTTACTGCAACTCCCTAAGCTCAAGTATCGACTTCCACGAATTAGCTGATATATCTAAAATTTACATAGTTACACCGCTAGATGTTTATGAATTTTTAGCAAATAAATACACTTATTTAGGTCTTATATGCGCTAACGGCCAATCAGCAGGTGGAATCGAAAAGATAATCGTAAACACAAATTCTAAATGCACAGTTGTAGGTTTGAATTCAATGACAATAGTTAATAATGTAGAGGAAAAAATTCCTCCTATGGAGCTTATAAAAAACAACCATTTAGAGGATATAATAAGTTTCTTTGAGGGGATAAATGTAGAAGCTATAATCCTTGGATGCACTCATTTCCCATATTTTGAAAAAGAATTGAAGTCTATCACTAAGCTTAATATTATAAATCCAGCTGAAAAAATGTACGAATTTTTATGCGAAAATTTAAATAAATAAACTGAAAGGAGATAAAAACATGAAATATAAAGTACTAAAAAAACAAAATAGTTCTAAAAGCTGTCTAGTATGCGGCGTAGAAAATGACCTAGGTCTAAAGGCTCGTTTCTACCAATTAGAAAACGGTGAATTAGTCTCTATTTTCAATTCTAAAGAGTTTCACCAAAGCTACCCAGGCAGAGTTCACGGTGGCATCTCTGCAGCGATTTTAGACGAAACTATCGGACGTGCTATCAGCATAAGCGACGAGACTATCTGGGGTGTTACTGGCGCTTTAGAAATCAGATACAAAAAACCAGTTCCTATAGACTGCGATCTAATCACAGTGGCTAGAGTCACTAGGGACACTAGAAAGCTATTTGAAGGCACAGGCGAAATAATCCTACCTAATGGAGATATCGCTGTCACTGCATCTGGTAAATACGTCAAAATGCCTCTAGATAAAATCACAGAAGAATGCAATATGGCTGAGGAATGGCTTGATATTCCCGACGACGATCCCGTTCAATATATAGAAATTCCTGGCAGATAATGCAAGTAGCCCTCCTTTTTAGAAGGGCTATAATTTTATTTAGGATAGGAATTTGGTCCACAGAGTACATACGATACCCAGTCCACGAATCAATCTCTGCCGGCTTCAAAATCTCCTTTTCATCGTAGTATCTCAACATCCTAATGCTGACCTGCATCAACTTTGAAAACTCACCAATTCTAAACATCATACCCCTCCGTTCACAACATACAACTATAACAATATTATATAATATTTCCCATCCCCACATCATTGTGAATATATTTAACAACTTTGTGATACAACTTTAGCTGTATTTTTATCATTTTTTATAAATATGAAAAGTCCTTTTAATTGAAATTAGTGAGTTTATGAATAATTGGTTTATTTGTATATTTGTAACTTAATAAAATAATATCGAATTTCTTACATTAAGTTTCCTGACCTAAACAACCTCTAATTACTGTAAATACCTTTATTTGAGTGTTTATACCACTATCACAAAGTTGTTAAATATAATTACAATAGGCACGGTTGTGGTATATTTATAATGTTTCATAAATTAAGAAACAAGCTGAGTTTATCAGCTTGCTCTTTAAAATTTATTTTATTTAACATTATTAATGGAATAACTCGTTGACTTTATTTCTAGCCTTTTGTTTTATTTCTGGAGTTACATAAAATACAGCTAAAGCCAATGCGCCTGCCACGGCTGCTGCATCATCTGCATATCCAGCTGCAGGTAATAAATCTGGAACTAAATCCAGTGGAGCTATAAAATACCCCAATGCACCTACTATTGCAGCCTTTATCTTAACTGGAACTGTATCGTCTTGTAATAAATAAAATAGTAAAAATAAGTTATATAGTAGCTCTTCACCTATCCCTTGTAAATTACTTAATATCTTTTTAAAAAATCCTTTTTCACTGTATTGATTTTTGTACTCTTCATTTTCTAAGACTTCACTATCAAATTCATTTTCATAATCATTTTTACTTAAATTATTATTTCCTTTTTTATCCTCGTTCATTTAAATCTTCCCCTTTTGTTTTATTTATTAATTTAATAATACACTCATCTAGCTATAATGAACACCGGCAAAATGCAGGGTTGTTATAACAACATTATATTTCTTACTTAGCATCACTCTCTTGTAAATTTCCTACCTTTTTAAAGCCGTATTTTTCAAGCGTATCATTCAGCTCTGTAATATTCATTTTGTCTTGCAAACACTTCAATATAACCAAATCTCTCTTTTTAGCAGCTCTAAACTTGTTAAATCCAGCCACAGTAAGTAGATAATTCGCTTCCTCGTAATTTAGCTCAAATGCAAATATCAATCCGATTATGCTGTCTCTAGAAGGCTGTCTCTGACCCTTTCCTTTAAGCGCAAATATTCCCTCTAAGTATTTTTCCTTGAAATTTGATCCTTTAGA
>NZ_JALEXO010000115.1 GCF_022780145.1 Intestinibacter sp. | reverse complement strand
CGTTGCATATAGTTTCTTGGATTTCCATATTGGCTTTTATTTGATTAAGTGGCATATGACCAGGGCCTTCTATCATAACTTGAACGTCTTTTTCCCAAGCGCGATTAGTTAATTCGCCTAGAGTTACTAGCTCTTCTATTTGAGATATATCTCCAGCATCATGTATACTTCCAGGTCTGCAAGCATCTCCTAAGCTTATAGTTACGTCGTATTCTCTACAGATATCTAGGATTTCATCGTAGTATTCAAAGAATGGATTTTCGTTTCCTGTTAATTCCATCCATGCGAAAATTATAGATCCACCTCTAGATACTATATTTGTAAGACGATCAGATTGTTTAAATCTTTCTGCTGTGTGTTTATTGACACCACAATGAATAGTCATGAAATCTACGCCATCCTCAGCGTGCATTCTGACTACATCTATCCATTCTCTTGCAGTTATAGTTCTAAGTGGTTTGTTGTAGTAAACAACAGCATCGTATATAGGAACTGTTCCTATTATAGCAGGACATTCAGCAGTTAATTTTCTTCTGAATTTTTGAGTGTCGCCATATGAGCTTAAGTCCATAATTGATTCAGCACCCATGTTTACAGCACTCATAACCTTTTCCATTTCTAAGTCCATATCTAAGCAGTCTCTAGAAGTTCCAAGGTTTACGTTTATTTTAGTTTTTAATTTTTTACCTATACCATATGGTTTTAAGCATTTGTGGTTTTTATTAGCAGGAATACAAACCTTACCTTGAGCTACTAATTCTACTAATTCGTTTATGTCAAAGTTTTCGTATTCGCTTACTTGTTTCATTTCTTCTGTTATTATGCCTTTTCTTGCGGCATCCATTTGAGTAGTGTAATTCATATTTTTTTCTCCTTAAATTTAGATTTCAAAATATAATTACTTGCAAGTATTTTTAACTAGTTAAATTTTAATATTGAAATTTTATACTTTGGAGTTTTATAAAAATTAGAAAAGTTAAATTGCAAAGCTGAGAAATTTATATAAATAAGAAAGTGCGCGTAAGTCTAATTTATATAAATTGCTGTAGAAAATTTATACGAATGAAAAAATCGTACAAATAATGTACGATTAAGATTCAGATTAATGCATATAAATACAAAAATATAAACTCCCTCGCGGCATTATCCGGCAGGTTCGGAGGGTTTAGAAAAAATTCAATCTCAGCAAAAGCTCCCCTGTATATATTTCAATTGTAATTTTATGGTAACATATAAAAATATTTTTTTCAATGAAAAGTTTTTGAATATATAGGTTTCAGTTTGGGAAACTTTTTTTATAAAAGTAACTTTTGACTCCATTGTTCAGATAAAAATTACAACATATAATTTAAGTATAAAGAGAGGAGATGTAGAGATGAATGAAATTAACATAGGTAAAAATATAACTAACTTCAGAAGAAATAAAGGCATCACTCAAGATGAGCTTGCAAACTATATAGGTGTATCAAAATCGTCAGTATCAAAATGGGAGAACAACATAACATATCCAGATATATTATTGCTCCCTCAATTAGCGACATTGTTCAATGTATCATTAGACGAACTCATGGGATATGAACCACAGCTTACAAAAGATGATATCAAAAAAATTTACTATAGCTTGGCTGATGAATTTACTGAAAAGAAACCAGATGAGGTCTTAGAAAAATGTGAAAAGTACATTAAAAAATACTACTCTTGCTTTGAATTTTTAAAACGAATGGTTGTGCTTTACTTAAATCACCATATGTTATTTGAAAATAAAGAGGAAATTTTAGATAAAGCCAGAGATTTATGCATAAGAATAAAGGAAGAAAGCAACGATCCAAAATTGATAAAGGAGATAGTTTCCCTAGAGGCGCTTTCACTAGCTATGGCGAATAAACCAGTTGAGATTTTAGAGCTTTTAGGAGAAGATATCGAATCATATAGTCAAGATGCAGAGCTCATAGGTCTTAGCTTCCAGTTATTAGGTAACGTAGATAAGGCAGATGAAGTAGCACAGATTTGTATGTACCAGCATTTAATAGGTTTAGTTGGAAATGCAGTTCAAAGAATTGTTTTGAATACAAATGATTTAAAGGTAGTAGAGGAAACTTTTAAAAAATCATTTGAAATATGTAAAGTGTTTGATTTAGATGAGCTTCATTCAAATATAGCAGTGAACCTATACTTAAGTACAGCACAGGCTTATATGGTTCATGGACAAAAGGAAAAGGCTCTAGATTTAATAGAGAGATATACGAAGGTATGCTTAAAAAGCATATATAATTTCAAATTAAAGGGAAATGAATATTTTGACAAAATAGAAGCTTGGTTTAAAGACTTAGATTTAGGAGTAAATCCGCCTAGAAGCCAAAAATTAATAAAACAAAGTGTAGTAAGTGCTTTAAAGGACAATCCAGTCTTTGCTAGTTTGAAGGAAGAGTACAGATTTAAATCTTGTTTATTGGCGTTAGAAAGCGAATAGTATAAGGTTAGTTTTATTAGATACATTTTAATTTTAGAATAGAAAATAAAAAATTTTAAAAAGATTAAATTTTAGAAAAGTTGTTAATGTTTAGTAGATTACTTGAAAGTTTTCTATTAAATATTACAACTATATTATACAAGGAGGAAACAAAATGAACGATTTTATGAATCAATTACCATTAGTATTACCACTTATTATATTACAATTTATATTAGCTATAACTGCACTAGTTCATGTGCTTAGACATCCAAATTACAGATTTGGAAATAAAGTAATATGGGTGTTAGTAGTTTTATTTGTACAATTTATAGGACCTATATTCTACTTTGTATTTGGTAGAGGTGAAGAGTAATGAATATACTTGAAATCAACGGGTTATCTAAAAAATTTGGCTCAAACCATATAATAAAGGATCTGAATCTAAAGGTAAGTGAAAACACAATCTGCGGGTTTATAGGAGAAAATGGTGCCGGGAAAACTACTACTATGAAGATGATACTTGGATTTTTAAAGCCAGATAGTGGTACAATAACAGTATGTGGTGAGAAGGTTAGCTATGGGGAAACTAGAACAAATAGATTTATAGGCTACCTTCCAGACGTGCCAGAGTACTACGGATATATGAATCCAGTCGAGTATTTGAAGCTATGTGGTCAAATTACTGGTATGAATAAAAAAGAGATAAATGAAAAAACTGAAGAGCTTCTGGAGCTTGTAGGTCTTAAGGAGCACAAGAAAAGACGAATAGGCAGATTTTCAAGGGGGATGAAGCAGAGATTAGGAATTGCTCAAGCACTCTTAAATGAACCTAAGTTATTAATATGTGATGAACCTACATCAGCTCTAGATCCAATTGGACGAAAAGAAATACTAGATATTTTATTAAAGGTAAAGGAGAAGACTACAGTAATATTTTCAACACATATACTATCTGATGTAGAGAGAATTTGTGATGAAATTGCGATTTTAAAGGATGGGAAAATAGCTCTAAGTGGTGCATTATCTCAAATTAGATCTGATAATATTGTGGATTGTCTAGAGATAGAATTTAAAAATGGCGATAATTTAGCACGATTTTTAAATATATTCGGAAATAATTCTGAATTAAATCAAATGGAAACCTCTCTAGAAAAATCAGAAAATACGATTTTTATTCATTCAAATAATATAGTAAAAATCCAAAAAGAGATTATGAAGTTACTGATAGATGCAGATTTATACCCTATATCTATAAGACTTCAGGAGCCTACATTAGAGAGATTATTTTTGGAGGATGT
>NZ_JALEXO010000107.1 GCF_022780145.1 Intestinibacter sp. | reverse complement strand
TCAAAATGTATATCTGCAATTATAGGTATATTTATCTGTTCTTTTATTTTTGATATAGCTTTAGCTGCCTCCATATCTACAACTGCAACTCTGACTATATCGCAGCCTGCTTTTTCAAGTCTTTTTATTTGCTCTACAGTTTTTTTTACGTCTCTTGTATCTGTATTAGTCATGGATTGTACTGAAATCGGATTGTTTCCTCCAATTTTTACGTTTCCAACTCTAACTTCTCTCGTTAATTTTCTTTTGTAACTCATATTTCACCTTCTACTCTAAATTATACAATTAAAATAATCTCAAAATATCCTTATATGTTATAAATAGCATAAACGCCATTAAAATACTCATTCCAACTATATTTATCATAGACTCTTTGCTTGGATCTAGTTTCTTTCCACCTCTTAATCCTTCGATTAATAGTAAAAGAAGTCTTCCTCCATCTAATGCAGGGAATGGAATTAAATTCATAATTCCAAGGTTCAAGCTTATAACTGCTCCTAAGTAAAGTAAGTTAGTTATACCTGTCTTGGCGGCATCTGAAACCATACCTATTACTCCAACAGGTCCAGCTACAGAATTTGAAATTCCACCTTCGACTCTACCTGTGACTAATTGACCTAGAAATTCTACCATTTGCACAGTTATATCCCACGTAGTTGTAATTGAGTTTGTAAATGATTTTACTATGTTTTTTGTTCTATCAAATGTTATACCTATTATATAGGTCTGTGTATCTTTGTTAAATACTGGATTTATATCGAATTTTATATCCTTATCGTCTCTATTAACTACTACGCTTACTTTTTCTCCTTTAGATGTTGAAATTATATCTGTTATATCAGTAGATGAATCTACATCTTGTCCATTTACAGATTTAATTTCGTCGCCTACCATTATTCCAGCTGCCTTAGCTGGGGCATCGTCGATTAAAGTCCCAACTTTAGTTGTAGGAACCCCTATTATTAAAAATAAGGCTACTAAAAATCCAATGCATCCTAAAAAGTTAAAAAGCGGACCTGCAAATATTATACTAGCTCTTTGAAGTATAGTTTTTTCGGCAAAAGATCCTTCATTTATAGCTACTTCACCGTCTATTTCATCTGAAACTTCGCTTTTATTGTCTTTATTTTCATAGACTAAATCTTTTCCTTCTTCTAACTCGTCTTCATCGTCTGATCTATCAAATCCATCTTCTTCTCCCTCCATACTCACATATCCGCCTATTGGAAGTATTCTTATGGAGTATTCAGTGCCGTTTTTTTCCTTGCTGTATATTTTAGGTCCCATACCTATTGAAAATTCATGGATAGTTACCCCATTTTTTTTCGCCAATAAAAAATGTCCAAATTCATGGATAAGGATAATTATACCAAACAATAATAATGCAATTACTATAGTCATTTGTTCACCTTCCTATTTTAGTAAATTTTTCACATAATTTCTCGCCCATATATCTACCTCTAAAATATCTTCTAATGTCGGACTTGTGATGCTATTGTGCGCATCTAGAGATTTTTCTATATAATAAGGTATATCGTAAAACCCGATTTTATCCTTTAGAAAATTCTCTACAAGCACCTCATTAGAAGCATTTAACACCGTTAAATAAGTTTTTCCCTCTTTTAAAGCATCATATGCAAGCTTTAAACAAGGAAATGTATTCATATCAGGCTCTTCAAAAGTCAGCTTATTTATTTTTGAAAAATCTATTCTCTCAAAATCACTTTTTATCCTATTTGGATACGTAAGAGCGTACTCTATTGCAAGCCTCATATCTGGCATAGATAACTGAGCTATAATAGAAGTATCTATATATTCTACCATAGAGTGTATAATACTTTGAGGATGCACTACAACGTCTATATTTTTGTAGTCCATATCAAATAACCATTTCGCCTCTATCACCTCAAGACCCTTGTTCATCAAAGTAGAAGAATCTATAGATATCTTTTGTCCCATGCTCCAATTTGGATGCTTAAGAGCTTCTCTTTTTGTAACATTTATCAATTCTTCTCTTGTTTTCCCTCTAAAAGGTCCTCCTGATGCAGTTAAAATAAGCTTGTTTACTTGTTTTTTATTTTCTCCATTTAAGCATTGAAATATAGCTGAGTGCTCGCTATCTACTGGTAGTATATTTACACCATTTTGTTTTGCTAGCTTCATGACTATTTCACCAGCTGTTACAAGTGTTTCTTTGTTTGCTAATGCTATGTCTTTTTTGTGTTCAATAGCCTTTACGGTAGGAATAAGACCTATCATACCGACTACTGCAGTTAAAACTACATCTATCTCATCTAGAGTAGATATCTTAATTAGCCCTTCCATCGAATCTAAAACCTCTATATCTATGTATTTCGGTATTAATTTTTTTAGCTTTTCTGCACTTTCTTTGTCGTATACTGCCACGAATTTTGGTCTAAATTCGATAATTTGCTCGAGTAGCAAATCTACACTTCTATTTGCCGATATAGCTATTACTTCAAATTTATCTCTATTTTTTCTAACTACATCTAAAGTCTGTGTCCCTATTGACCCTGTTGATCCTAATATTGTAAGCTTTTTCATGTCTAATCTCCTCATCTTAATAGGTTATACAAATGTATTATATCACTATTTCATTTTAAATATATTAATTTTTTCTTACTATAGTTTTAATATATTCAATCTAAAAAAAATTATAATTTTTTCTTCGTTTAAAATTATATTTACTACAAACTATAAAAGCTGCCTCAAAAATTTTGAGCCAGCTTTTATTTAATAAAAAATATTATAGCGCTGTATACAAAAGGTGTAACAAGTATTACACTATCAAATCTATCTAATATACCACCATGTCCAGGTATTAGATTTCCGTAGTCCTTTATTCCAACGTATCTTTTTATTGAAGATGCAAACAAGTCTCCAATTTGTGCAATTATACTTCCTATACTTCCTAATATCAACATCAAAACCATATTCAAATTAAATATATGTCCAAATATTAAGCAGCATATTGTACTTCCAAGTATACCACCTATACTTCCTTCTATTGTCTTTTTCGGACTTACATTTGGTATTAATTTATGTTTTCCAAATAAATATCCTGAAAAATACGCAAAGGTATCAGTCATAAATGCTATTATAAAGACTAACCACACTAATTTATGACCATCAGGAAAATTATTCATTATAAGAACTATAAAATCTAGCAATATTTCCACATAAAAAATCCCAAAAAATGTAACTATTATATCCATAATATTTTTTTTACATTGTAGCATAGGTATAATAGAACATACGAATAAAACAAACATCACTATATAAGTATAGTTCATCCCTAAGCCAAAACAATTTTTTATAAATAAATAAAAAGCAAATATATATCCTAAGATAAATATAGGATTTATTTCTTTTATTTTAAAAGCTTTGTAAAATTCATTAATCGCTATTACTATGATTACAAATTCGCCTATATAAAGAGGCAAACCACCTAAAATCACTAATAGCAATAATGGGACTAAAGCTAACCCTGCTATAATTCTGGTTTTCATAAAGACGCTCCTTACTTAAGTCCACCAAATCTTCTATCTCTATTTTGATACGTGTATATAGCCTTTTGAAGCTCTTTTTCATCAAAGTCTGGCCAATATACATCAGTAAAATACAATTCAGCATAAGCTAGCTCCCAAAGTAAGAAATTACTCAATCTTTGTTCTCCACTTGTTCTTATAACTAAATCTGGATCTGGAATTGACTTAGTACTTAGATAATTTTTTATAGTTTCTTCTGTAATATCTTCAGAACTTAACTTTTTACTTTCAATATCTTTAGAAATTTGTTTAACTGCAGCTGTGATATCGTATCGACCTCCGTAATTTAAAGCTAAATTTAAATTAGGTCCGTCGTTATCTTTAGTTAATCCCATAGCTCTTTTTAGTTCGTCTAAACAAGCCTTTGGTAATTTTTCTATATCTCCAATAGCTGTTAATTTTACATTATTTCTATTTAATTCATCTACTTCATTTTTTAAATAAGTTTGTAATAAATTCATCAAA
>NZ_JALEXO010000104.1 GCF_022780145.1 Intestinibacter sp. | reverse complement strand
TATTTTATAGCTGATAAAGAGTCAGCACAAACTGAAAGTCCTGCTATACCACAAGCCATAGTTCTAAATACATCTCTATCGTGTAGAGCCATTTCTAAAGCTTCATAAGAGTATTTGTCGTGCATGTAGTGGATTACATTTAATGTATTTACATATAAATTAGCTAACCAATCAGTAAATGGCTCGAATCTTTCCATAACTTCATCGTAATCTAAGTATTCAGAAGTTATTGGCTCGAATCTTGGTCCAACTTGAACACCTGATTTTTCGTCAACTCCACCGTTTATAGCATATAATAAAGTTTTAGCTAGGTTAACTCTAGCTCCGAAGAACTGCATTTGTTTACCTATTTTCATTGCAGATACGCAACAAGCTATACCGTAGTCATCTCCCCAGTATGGTCTCATTAAGTCGTCATTTTCGTATTGAACAGAACTTGTGTCTATAGATACTTGAGAACAGAAGTCCTTGAATCCTTGTGGGAAGTGGTTTGACCAAAGTACTGTTAAGTTTGGTTCTGGTGATGGCCCAAGAGTGTATAATGTGTTTAAAACTCTGAATGAGTTTTTAGTTACTAATGTTCTACCATCTATACCCATACCACCGATTGATTCTGTTACCCAAGTTGGGTCACCTGAGAATAAATCATTGTAATCTGGAGTTCTTAAGAATTTAACCATTCTTAATTTCATAACGAAATGGTCCATTAATTCTTGAACTTCTTCTTCAGTTATAAGTCCAGCTTTTAGATCTCTTTCGAAGTATATATCTAGGAAAGTAGAAGTTCTACCTATAGACATCGCAGCACCATTTTGGTCTTTTATAGCTGCTAAGTATCCAAAGTATAACCATTGTACAGCTTCTTTAGAGTTAGTAGCTGGCCCTGATATATCAAATCCGTAGCTTTGAGCCATTCTCTTTAATGCTTCTAGAGCTTTTATTTGATCTGATAATTCTTCTCTTAATCTGATTACCTCTTCGTCCATGCAAGAAACTTCAAGAGATAATTTTTGTTCCATTTTATCTTCTATTAATCTATCAACACCGTATAGAGCAACTCTTCTGTAGTCTCCTATTATTCTACCTCTACCGTAAGCATCTGGAAGACCTGTTATTATACCAGATTTTCTAGCAGCTCTCATTTCTGTAGTGTAGGCATCGAAAACACCTTGGTTGTGAGTTTTTCTATATTTAGTGAATATTTCACTTACTTGTGGGTCACATTCAAATCCGTAAGCCTTACAAGAGCTTTCTACCATTCTTATACCGCCTTCAGGCATTATAGCTCTTTTTAAAGGAGCGTCAGTTTGTAAACCTACTATTGTTTCTAAATCTTTATCTATATAACCAGGAGCGTAAGCATCTATAGCAGACACAGTTTTAGTATCTACGTCTAATGTTCCTCCGTTTTCTCTTTCTTTTTTAAATAATTCTAGGACTTCATCCCATAATTTTTTAGTATTTTCAGTAGCTCCAGCTAAGAATGAGCTATCTCCTTCATATGGAGTGTAGTTAGCTTGGATAAATCCTCTAACATCTATTTCTTTAGTCCATCTACCTTCTTTGAATCCTTGCCATGCATTATTCATGTATGCATCCTCCTTAATGTCATTGTATAGTTTGGATTTTATTATTTATTTTGTAACGTATAGGAATTTATATTCCTTAAAAAATATTTAAAAAATCTAGCTAGATATATGTCATTTTTCTATGATAATAATATCATAGATTAAGTATATTGTATACAATATTTTTATCACATAATTTAATATTATTATATTTTAAAATTTACCCATTAATAAAAAACTTAAACTTAAATATAAATAAAATTTTATTTTTATAATTTATTTCAATTTTACGGATATCAATCAATTGTTGCGGCTACAGTATTTGCGGGGAATTTTGAGTAAATAAAATTAGCTAGACATTTTTTTAAGAAATATGAATATCTATTATATATAGGAGGTGTCGTCGTGATAATTGTAACTATTTTATTTATAATAGGTTTTATATTGATATCTAAGGGTGCGGATTTTTTTATAAATTCAACTGTAGAAATTGGAAGAAAAACTAATATCTCGGAATTAATTTTAGGTGCAACTATAGTCAGTTTTGCAACTACATTGCCAGAGCTTACAGTATCTTTATTTGCATCTATTGACAATCATACAACTATGAGTCTAGGAAACGCAGTTGGCTCTATAATATGTAATACAGGATTGATATTAGGGATGGTTGTGCTTATAAGCCCTTTTAACACGGATAGAAAAACATTTGCGTCAAAGTCTACTATATTATTAGTATCGATTATAGCGCTTATAATTTTGGGATTAGATGGTGCAATTACAAAGATCGATGGATGTATTTTATTAATTATTTTAGGAGTATATATGTATACTAATTATAAAAGCGTATTAAACAATGCTAATAAAAATTATCTTTATTATTGTTTGACGCAGCAAAATGAAATGTCGACAGTAAAAATAGTTGTATATTTTTTCGTGGGATTGGCAATGATGATAGTAGGTTCTAGATTATTAGTAGATAATGGTGTTAAGATTGCCGAATTTATAGGAATACCACAGGGGATAATAAGCTTAACTGTGATCGCGCTTGGAACATCTCTTCCAGAATTAGTTTCATCTATTACAGCAGTTAGGAAAAAACACCACGAAATCTGTGTCGGAAATGTTTTAGGGGCAAATATCTTAAATATAATTTCTGTAATTTCTATTTCATCTATTCCAAATGAAATACCTATATTGTCACAAAATATTAGAGTTGATTACCCATTTATGATAATTTTAGTCTTAACTCTAATAATTCCTACAATTATAAAGAACAAATTGTATAGAATACAGGGAATATTAATGTTGGGAACATATATAACTTATTTGGCTGTTCTCTACTATACATATATGATTTAAATTTTATATTATTTTGAATATAACTAGAGTATTTGGCTAGTTATATTTTTTGTTTTAATGAAAGTAAAAAGTCAATTATATATAATAATAGTATAAATTGTTTTGGAGGTGAGGTTAAATGGATTTATTTTTTTATATAGCTATAATCGGTGGAGCTATGCTCATGCTGAGCAGAGTTCAATATAAAAAAATGGCGGATAGAAGCTTCTACAGAGGAAATGAATTGGTTTTAGACAAAACTAAGAAGAATAATTTTTTTATAAAAATAAAAAACAGCTTTTTATACGATTTATTTTATTCTAGAGAATTTGCGAGGATGAATAGAACTTATGGAAGCTTGATGGTTTTAATCGGTATAGGTGGAATGCTGCTTTTTAAAACAATAGGAATAATTTTAGATATTTTACTTTTAATTGTAGTATTTTTCTACTTATTTAAGTTTATTGTAAAACTGATAAAATCTACAAAAAATTATTAGTAAATATCTAAGCGCTTATAGTTCGTATAAATTGTTTAAATTTGGTCAAAAATAAGTTTGCATAATATTTGAATAAAATATATAATAGACAAGTTAGGATATTTTGAAAACGGAAAGGAAATAAACAATTAATATGAATGTAACAAAATTTGAAGATTTACCAATTAGTGATGAGATAAAAAGATCAATTGCGGAAATGGGATTTGAAGAGCCATCGCCAATACAGGCTCAATCGATACCAGTGATTTTATCAGGAAAGGATGTAATAGGTCAAGCGCAAACAGGGACAGGAAAAACTGCAGCATTCGGTATACCTATACTTGAAAAAGTAGACCCTAAAAACAAACATCTACAAGCTATTGTATTATGCCCAACTAGAGAGCTTGCTATACAAGTTTCTAAGGAAATAAGAAAGCTTGGTATGTTTAAGAGCGGAATTAAAACATTACCAGTTTACGGTGGTCAACCAATAGAGAGACAAATAAAAGCATTAAAGAGTGGAGTACAAGTAGTAATAGGAACTCCAGGACGTGTAATAGATCATATAAATAGAAAAACTTTAAAATTAAACGATGTAAAAATGGTAGTGCTTGACGAAGCGGATGAAATGTTAGATATGGGATTTAGAGAAGATATCGAGTTGATATTAAACCAAACTCCAATCGAAAGACAAACTACTTTCTTCTCAGCTACAATGCCAAAGGAAATTTTAGAATTAACTAAATTATACCAACATGAACCGGAATTAATTAAAGTAGTCAGAAAAGAACTTACAGTTCCAAATATAAAACAATACTATATCGAAACAAGAAGAGCGAATAAACTAGAAGTTCTATGCAGATTAATAGACGTATATAATCCAAAATTATCTGTAGTATTCTGTAATACAAAGAGAGGTTCAGATGAATTAGTAAGCGAACTTCAAGCTAGAGGATATTTCGCAGATGCGCTACACGGTGACCTTAAACAAACTCAAAGAGATATAGTAATGGACAAATTTAGACAAGGTACGATAGATATATTAGTTGCTACAGATGTTGCAGCTAGAGGTATAGATGTAGACGATGTTGATATGGTATTTAACTACGATTTACCACAGGATGAAGAGTACTATGTTCACAGAATAGGTAGAACAGGACGTGCTGGTAGAGAAGGTGTATCTTTCAGCTTTGTATATGGTAAAGACATGAGAAAGATGAGAGATATAGAAAGATATACTAAATCTAAATTAGTAAAACACAGCATACCAACTATAGCAGATGTAGAAGAAAAGAAGGTCGCTGCATTCTTCAACCAAGTTAAAGATGTGCTAAAAGAAAGTAACCTAGCAAAACAAATCAACTGGGTAGAAGCCTTATGTGAAGAAGAGCAATTATCTACTCTAGAAGTAGCTGCTGCATTAGTTAAACTATCTATGGGTGAAGAGCTAAAAGAAGAAATAATAGAAGAGCCATCTAGAAAAGAAGCTAGAAAATCTAAAAAATCTAAAAAAGGTGCAAATGGCGCTGAACGTGGAATGGTTAGATTATTTATAAATGTAGGTAGAAACCAAAGAGTTCAAGCTAAGGACATAGTTGGAGCTATAGCTGGTGAAGCCGGAATATCTGGCAAATTAGTAGGAACTATAGATATATACGACAAATATACATTTGTAGAAGTGCCTAAAGCAAATGCCAAAAAAGTCCTAGAAAAATTAAAAAATGTAAAAATTAAAGGAAATAGAATCAATATAGAAAAAGCAAATAAAAGAAATAAATAGATAATAAAAAATA
>NZ_JALEXO010000085.1 GCF_022780145.1 Intestinibacter sp. | reverse complement strand
CCTTCTGGAGATAAAATTGAATAAATGGAATTATCTAACATATAAACTCTATCAGATACACTAAGACCTAGAGCACCGCCGCTGCCTCCTTCTCCTGTTATTATAGATATTACAGGAGTTTTTAATCTGCTCATTTCCATTAAATTTTGTGCAATTGCCTGTCCTTGTCCTCTTTCTTCTGCTCCGATTCCACAAAACGCTCCTGGAGTATCGACAAAGCATATAACAGGTCTATTAAATTTTTCGGCTTGCTTCATAAGTCTCAAGGCTTTCCTATATCCCTCTGGATGTACCATTCCAAAATTAGCATCTAGATTTTCCTTTACATTTTTTCCTTTATTTACACCGATTACAGTTACATTTATTCCATCTATTGATGCAATACCTCCTACGATAGCTCCATCATCTCTGAAATTTCTATCTCCATGTAGCTCTACAAACTCGTCAAAAATATTTTCTATATAAAATTTAGCATTTGGTCTATCCTTGTGTCTTGCTATTTCAACAATATCCCATGCTTTTAATTCTTTGCTATTCATAATTATCACCACCTATAGCATATAATTTATATAACTACTATTTTTCTTCTGTTATACCATGTAATCTCAATAACTTTGATAAATAGTCTTTTAAATTTTTTCTACTTACTATATCGTCTACAAATCCCTTTTCTAGCATAAATTCTGCACTTTGAAAATCATCTGGTAACTTTTGGTTTATAGTATTTTCGATTACTCTTCTACCTGCAAACCCTAAAGTAGCTCCTGGTTCAGCGATTATCACATCTCCAAGCATTGCAAAGCTTGCAGTAACTCCACCTGTAGTAGGATTTGTTATTACGCTTACATATAAAAGACCTGCTTCATCGTGTTTGGCTATAGCTGCTGAAGTTTTTGCCATTTGCATAAGAGATAAAATTCCCTCTTGCATTCTAGCCCCCCCAGATGCTGTAAAGATAATAAGTGGTAGCTTGTTTGCTGTTGCGTATTCTACGGTTCTAGTTATTCTCTCTCCAACTGCACATCCCATGCTTCCCATCAAAAATTTGCTGTCCATTATAGCAGCTGCTACTTTTTTTGAATCTATTTTTCCAGTACCACATAGCACACCTTCTGATAAATTTGATTTTTCTTTTACTTTATTTAATTTTTCTTCGTATCTAGGAAAATCTAGTGGATTTGTAGCTTCGATTTCCTCAAACATTGGCACGAAGCTACCTTCATCAAAGATTTGTTTTACTCTTTCATCTGATGAAATATTAAAATGATAGTTACAAGTTGGGCATACATGATAGTCATTTTCAAGATCTTCTAAATAGATTATACTCTTACATTTTTTGCAATTGACCCATTTTCCATTTGGTATATTTGGAGTAAATTCTTTATCATCTAGTGGCTTGCTACTTACTGTTATGTACTCTTGTTTTCTAAATAAATTCTTAAGCATTATCTCTCACCAACTTTTCTTCTATAAATGATGTGTCGTAATTTCCCTTTACAAAATCCTTGTTATTTAATATATCGTATTGAAAATCTATATTTGTCTTAACTCCTCCAATTGCAAACTCTCCTAGAGCTCTCTTCATCTTGATTATAGCTTCATCTCTAGTAGCTCCGTATGTAATCATCTTTCCTATCATAGAATCGTAATATGGAGGAATTTCATATCCTGCGTAAATTGCACTGTCTACTCTAACTCCTGGTCCTGATGGTATATATAATTCTTCTATCAAGCCTGGGCAAGGTCTAAAATTATTGTCTGGATCTTCTGCATTTATTCTACATTCTATAGCATTTCCACTTATATATATGTCGTCTTGGATTAAATCAAGTCTCATTCCTGATGCTATTTTTATTTGTTCCTTTACTATATCTACCCCTGTTATCATTTCAGTTATAGGGTGTTCTACTTGAATTCTAGTATTCATTTCCATAAAGTAGAAATTGCAATCTTTATCTACAAGAAATTCTATAGTTCCAGCATTTTTGTAGTCGACTGCCTTTGCTGCACGTTTCGCGATTTCACCCATTTTTTCTCTAGTTTCTGGATTTAAAAAAGTAGATGGTGCTTCTTCTAGAACCTTTTGGTTGTTTCTTTGAAGAGAACATTCTCTCTCACCTAGATGAATTACATTACTAAATTCATCGGCTAGAATTTGAAATTCTATATGTCTAGGCTTTTCTATAAATTTTTCTATATAAACTCTGTCATCTGAAAAACAAGCCTTAGCTTCTAATTTTGCAGCGTTGTAGTTGTGTTCAAATTCGCCTTCTTCTCTGACTATTCTGATTCCCTTTCCACCGCCTCCAGCTGCAGCCTTTACCATAACAGGAAATCCTATTTCTTTTGCTATTTCTAGAGCATGACTTGCTGAAGTTATTTCGCCTTCGTATCCTGGCACTACAGGGACACCTGCTTTTTTCATAACCTCTCTAGCCTTAGCCTTATCTCCCATAAGCTCTATAACTCTGTAGTCAGGGCCTATGTATTTTATATTGCATTCCTCACACATTTTTGCAAACTTAGGATTTTCAGATAAAAATCCAAAGCCTGGGTGTATACCTTCACACCCTGTAAGAACACATGCACTAAGTATATTAGTCATATTTAAATAGCTGTCCTTGCTTTGTGGACCTCCTACACAAACAGCTTCATCGGCCATTTGTGTATGAAGTGCGTATTTATCTGCCTCTGAATAAATTGCAACTGTACTTATTCCAAGCTCTCTACATGCTCTTATTATTCTGACTGCTATTTCGCCTCTATTTGCTATTAAAATTTTTTTTAGCATTTCAATCACCTACCCAATTGCAAACATTATTTCACCTTGGCAAACTAATTTTCCATCTACAGTAGCTTTTCCTGTTCCTACCCCGATAGATCCTTTTAATTTTGTTATTTCTATTTCTAGGTCTAATTTATCCCCAGGTATAACTTGTTTTTTCCATTTAACCTTGTTTGCCCCTACTAAAAATCCTATTTTTCCTTTGAATTCTTCCATTGAAAGTATACATATCGCGCCCATTTGAGCTAAGGCTTCAAGAATTAAAACACCTGGCATAACTGGATATTCAGGAAAATGCCCATTGAAAAATGGTTCATTTATTGTTACATTTTTATATCCCTTGGCACTTTTTCCTTCTACTACTTCTTCTACTCTATCTATCATTAAAAAAGGATATCTATGTGGTAAAATATCTCTTATTTCTTTAACTCCTAACATATTCTTCTCCTTCTCTATACTCTTTTTACTTTAAATAATTTTTGTCCGTATTCAACCATTTTTGCATCTTCACATACTACACTCACTATTTCACAGTCAAATTCAGCTGTTATTTCATTCATAAGCTTCATCGCTTCAACTATGCAAACTATATCTCCCTTGTGAACTACATCTCCTTCCTTTACGAAAGGCTCTGCATCTGGTGATGATTTAGAATAAAAAGTACCTACTATTGGAGATTTAATAAATTCAACACCCTTTTCTTTTGTTTTGTCATCTACGACTGTTTCTTCAGCTTTTGATGTAAATACAACTGGTTCACCACTTGTATTTACTGTATTTACAGCTTCACTATTTTTATTTAAATTGTTTATTTCACTATTATCTATTTTATTAGATACATAATTTCTAGATATGCTTTTATCTATTTTTATATATCCGTCTTTGTTTTCTATTTCAAAATAAGCTAATTTAGAATTATCTATCATTGTTATTAGCTCTTTTACTTCTTCAAAATTCATGATGACCTCCAATTAATCCCACTTCTTAAATAATAGACAAGCATTATGTCCGCCAAATCCTAGAGAGTTATTAAGAGCATATTTTAATTCTGCACTTCTTCCTTGATTTGGTACATAATCTAAATCTAGCTCTTCTTCGCTTTCTGTATAACCTATAGTTGGAGGTATAAATCCTTCTTGTAGCGCTTTTACACATGCTATTGATTCCACTCCACCTGCTGCTCCTAATAAATGTCCTACCATAGATTTAGTTGAAGATATTGGAATATTTTTAGCGTCTTCCTTGAAGGCATTCTTTATAGCTCTAGTTTCGTATAAATCGTTGTAGTAAGTTGATGTACCATGTGCATTTATATAAGAAACATTGCTTATTTCTATACCAGCTTCTTTTACGGCATTTTCCATAGCCTTTGCAGCTGATACTGCTTCTGGTGATGGAGAAGTTATATGGTATGCATCGCAAGTTGAACCGTATCCAACTATTTCAGCTAGTATTTTAGCACCTCTCTTTTGTGCATGTTCTAAGCTTTCGATTACTAGAATTCCAGCACCTTCACCCATTACAAATCCGCCTCTGTCTTTGTCAAATGGAGTTGATGCCTTAGTAGGATCTTCACTAGTAGATAATGCTCTCATATTTGCAAATCCTGCGATTGCAATTGGTGTGATAGATGATTCACATCCTCCAGTTATTGCTATATCTGCATAACCGTGTTTGATATGTCTATAAGCGTCTCCTATGTTGTTTGTAGCTGTTGCACATGCAGTTACTGCTGATGTACACATTCCTCTTGCTCCAAATTTAATTGCTATGTTTGCAGCTGCTGCATTTATTATAGTCATCGGTATGTACATTGGAGAAATTCTCTTTACTCCTTTTTTGTGTAGAGTATCGAATTCTTTTTCATGAGTGTGGAACCCACCGATACCTGAACCTACTATAACTGCAAATCTTTCTTTATCTATAGAATCTAAATCAAGGTTTGCATTTTGTACTGCTTCCATACTTGCGATTAAAGCATATTGAGTAAATCTATCTAATCTTCTACACTCTTTTTTGTCTAAGAATTTAGTTAAATCTAAATCCTTTACTTCACCAGCAACTTTAACCTCTAAGCCTTCTGTATCTATTGATTTTATAGTATCTATTCCTAATTTTCCTTGTTTTGCATTATTCCAAAATTCATCTGCTGTATTACCTATTGGTGTTACAGCTCCCATCCCTGTTATAACTACTCTATTTTCCATATTAGTCCTCCTAACCTTCTCACTATTACATAGCCATTCCGCCGTCGACATGTATTACTTGACCTGTTATGTAATTTGAATTATCACTAGCTAAAAACACTGCTGTATTAGCTATGTCTTCTACACTTCCAAATCTATTTAGTGGAACTTGTGATAATATGTTTTTCTTTTGATCTTCGTTTAAAACTCTTGTCATATCTGTATCTATAAATCCTGGTGCTATAGCATTTACTGTTATACCTCTGCTTCCGATTTCTCTTGCAAGAGATTTAGTCATTCCTATAAGCCCGGCCTTTGATGCACAGTAGTTAACTTGTCCTGGATTTCCAACTACACCTACTACAGATGACATATTTACTATTTTTCCTGATCTTTGTTTTAGCATTATTGGTGTAACTGCTTTTAGACAGTTAAATGCACCTTTTAGGTTGACCTTTATTACGCTGTCAAAATCTTCTTCCTTCATTCTTATTAAAAGATTGTCCTTTGTTATACCAGCGTTGTTTACTAATATATCTACTTTTCCAAATTCTTTTTTTGCTTCTTTTATAAGATGTTCAGCCTCTTTTAATTCGCTTACATCCGCCTTTACTACTAATGTTTTTGAACCTAAAGCATCTAATTCTTCTTTGACCTTTAGAGCTTCCTCTTCATTATTTCTATAATTTATAACTATATTTGCACCTTCTTTAGCAAATTTTATAGCTATTTCCTTTCCTATTCCTCTTGAAGCACCTGTTATTACAGCGCATTTATCCTTTAACATAAAATTCCTCCATTTCATAAAAACACAACTTCATTAAATATCATTTATAAATTTTACTCTGAGATAGTTATCTCTAAAGCCATTATAAACTCAAGCTAGATATTGTATTTTCTAGTGAATCAATATCTTCAACATTGTATATCTTGGCGTTTTTGTCTATTTTCTTAACAAATCCACTTAATGTCTTGCCTGGACCAACTTCCACAAAAGTATCTACTCCTCTATCAAGTAAGTCTCTTATGCTTTTTTCAAATAAAACTGGTGACATTATTTGTTGTCTAAGCAATTCCTTTACATCGTCGCCTTTTTCAAATGGAGCTCCTTTTACATTTGAATAAGCTATTTTTTCAAAATCATTTATTTCTGCTTTTTTTAATTCTTCATAAAATTCGTAGCTAGCATCCTTGTACATTGAGCTGTGAAAAGGTCCACTTACCTTTAGAGGTAGCACTCTTCCGCCTAGCTCTTTTGCTATTTTGACACTTGCTTTTATGGCACTTACTTCACCAGATATAACTGTTTGACCTGGGCAATTGTAGTTAGCTCCTTCAACTAATCCAACTTCATTTGCTTTTTTTATTAGTTCCTCTACTTTGTCTGGAGTTAATTTTAATACAGCAGCCATAGTTCCTTTGTCTGGGCTTATAGCACTGTCCATTATTTCAGCTCTTTTCTTAATTAATCTAATACCATCTTCAAAGCTCAAAGCACCAGCATCCATCAAAGCTCCATACTCACCTAATGAAAGTCCTAAAGTATACTTAGCAGAAATTCCTCTAAGTTCTACTGCTTTAGCACATGCAATTGAAGTAAGTAGTATTGCAGGCTGAGAATATTTAGTTCTTTTTAGATCCTCTTCATTACCATCGAAAATCATATCCTTCATAGGCATGTCTAGTATTTCGTCGCCCATATCAAATATTTTTTTACATTCATCTATATTTTCATATAAACTTTTCCCCATGCCTACGTATTGAGCTCCTTGTCCAGGGAAAAGAAATGCCATATTTTCTATCATAAAAGTCCTCCACTTATTCACTTAAATAATTAATCATTCCCATAGTTTATTTACAATTAAATTTCTATTATCTATTCATACATTTATCAAATTCTGCAACTAATTCTTCGATTATTTCCTTGCAGCTTTGTTCCTTTTTAACAAGCCCTGCTATTTGACCTGCCATAACACTTCCATTTTCTGTATCTCCATCTACAACTGCCTTTCTCAAAGCACCTCTAGTTAATTCCTCTAATTGATCAGAGTTTGGATTTGTTTTTTCTATTTTTAAATACTCTCTAGTAAGCTTATTTCTTAAAACTCTTACTGGATGTGAAGTAGATGTTCCTGTAACTTCTGTCTCTATATCCTTAGCCTTTAAAACTTTTTCTTTGTATTTAGGGTGAACTGTACATTCATTTGAAACTAAGAAACGAGTTCCCATTTGAACACCTACAGCTCCTAGCATAAATGCTGCAGCTATTCCTCTACCATCACCGATTCCTCCAGCTGCTATAACTGGTATATTCACTGCATCTACTACTTGTGGTACTAAGCTCATTGTAGTAGTTTGACCTATATGTCCACCTGATTCCATTCCTTCAGCTATAACTGCATCTGCTCCGAATTTTTCCATTCTCTTTGCAATTGCTACTGATGGAACTACTGGGATTACTTTGATTCCGTTATTTTTCCACATTTCTATATATTGTGCTGGGCTTCCTGCTCCTGTAGTTACTACTGATACGTTTTCTTCACATACTAATTTAGCTATTTCACCAGCATTTTCTTGCATAAGCATTACATTTACGCCAAATGGTTTATCAGTTAGAGATTTTGCCTTTCTTATTTGTTCTCTAACAACCTCTGTTGGTCCAACTCCTGTGATTATTCCTAAACCTCCAGCTTCACTGACACCTACTGCAAGAGAAGCATCGGCAATCCACGCCATACCTCCTTGTATGATAGGGTATTTTATATTTAATAATTCTGTTATTTTATTGCCTTTCATAATTCCTTCTAAATCCTCTCTTTGATTTATCTCGGTTTTCCTATATTTGAATAAATCTAACTAATTTCTTAGTTAGATTTATTCTTGAGATTTATAAAATTTTAATTTTGTCACAATCGCTTTTAATTTGCTTATTATTTTGCAGCAACCTTTTCTTCTATGTATGTAACTAAATCTTGAACTGATTTTAGATTTTCAGCATCGTCTATTTCTATATCGAATTCTTCTTCTAATTCAGTTACTAATTCGAATACATCTAAAGAATCTATTTCTAAAGATTTAAAAGTACTGTCTAATTTTATATCATCTTTTTCTAAAGATAAACTTTCTACCATCATTTCTTGTATTTTTTCAAACATAATTTTTTCCTCCATTTTTCCTGTTCATTATTTTTTAATCTTAGTAAATCTTTTATCCCTTTTTATTTTTATTTATTTAAAATTAATCTTTGATTAATTATTTTGTCCATTCAATCAAGCAAGCTCCTGAAGTAAGCCCTGCTCCAAATCCAACTGCAATTATTTTATCTCCCTTTTTAAGCAAGCTTTTTTCCTCTATCTCGCTTATTGCAATAGGAATAGATGCAGCTGAAGTATTTCCATATTCATGTATATTTATATAAAATTTATCCATAGAGATATCTAACTTTTTAGCTGCAAACTGAATAATTCTCTCATTTGCTTGATGTGGCACTATATAATCGATATCGTCTAAAATTAAATTATTTTTCTTCAAAATTTCTTTTATAAGCTTAACTATTGTAACTGTGGCGAATTTAAATATTTCTCCGCCGTTCATTTGTAGGTAATGATTTATGCTACTTACTTCGTCTACATATGGATTATTTATATCCCTAGCTCCGATAGTAAGATTTTCCCATTTTGCTCCTTTTGAGTTACAAATAACATCTATAATTCCTTCATTTTGATCTAAAGATAAAACAGCAGCTCCTGCCCCATCTCCAAATAATACGCAAGTAGATCTATCCTTCCAATCTAATGTCTTTGATAGAGTCTCAGCTCCTATTACAAGTGATTTTTTTATATTATTTTGCTTCATCATTGATTTAGCAACGTTAATTCCATAAATAAATCCTGAGCATGCAGCACTTAAGTCAAACGCAAAAGCATTTTTAGCTCCTATGTTTTTTTGAACTATACATGCTGTAGCAGGTGTAAACATATCTGGTGTACATGTTGCTACAATTATTAAATCTATATCTAATGCATCTATATTTGCATTTTCTAACGCATTTAAAGCAGCCTTTGAAGCTATATCTGATGTATTTTCTCCTGTAGTAATATGTCTTTGTTTTATGCCGGTTCTTGAAGTTATACACTCGTCGTTAGTATCGACAATTTGACATAGCATTTCATTAGTAACGACTTTAGATGGTATAGATTTTCCAACCCCAGCTATAACTACATTATCCATCTGCCCCTCCTTTTGAAATTTATTTTTAGGTTTTTAAAATATTTATTAATAAAATATTTTGATATTTAAAACTTATCACTATCAAAATATATTATAATTAAAACAAAAAGTCAACAATATTTTCCGAAAAAATAAATTTTTCTTTATTTAAAACGGTTTCTAT
>NZ_JALEXO010000080.1 GCF_022780145.1 Intestinibacter sp. | reverse complement strand
AGCTAACACTCGATTATGGCATGTGATACCTATAGGAAGTTCTGTCCCTTTCAAATAAACATCTTTCAATTTATGCAGAAGCAGCTCTGTTTTTCCTGTTCCAGATAGTCCTTGTATAGTTATACGCTTTTCACCATCATCCATATTGCCATATATGAATCTAGTCTGTTGTCCATCGAACATTTGGATTTTTTGTTTGACTCTCTCTAAAATACTAAGTTGTTTATCTATAGTTATATGAGAAACGTCATTAATACTTCCTATAAACAAAGTTATAATTAAATCCAACAAACGGGAAGGAGTATCAGAATCCAATAGAATATCAGAATCAATCCAATGACGAAAATCACTAATCTCCTCTAAATAATAACTACAAGTTATCTTACTTTCCCAAGTTCGAGGTCTTCCAATAACATTCCGATAGCCATAAGAATCACTCAAAGAACCTATATCTTCCATAACATCTTGCTTGTATGCCAGAAATTGATCTTTGTCAATATCTGAAAAAGCAACAAACGTTATCTTCTTTCCACGAGTCAATATGATACAGACATCATCAATATCATATGTGTACTTTGCATCTGTCAAGGGGCCTTTCAGAACATAAACTTGCTGCTGCGCTTGTTCTGAAAAAGACTTTATTTTTTGCAAGAAAGTTCTATTTTTAGAACTCTCTACTATGTCTGAAAAAAAATAATCCATACTTAAATAATTAATTATATTTCTCCTATTATATAAATAGTAGAATAGTTATATTTTTATACTTATGAAACAGAAAACCTGTAATACATAGACATTTGATAATCAAATATTACAACATAATTTCCATTTACAGAAACTTTGATCTTCTAATTTATCCATAAGTTGTAACTAGTTCATGTCTATTTTTCTTTTGAAAAATATATTTTATAATAATTTCTGCCACTATTTTCGTCAAAGCCACGTTCTATAAAATTACCCGTTTTCATTAAGCATAATTCTACGTTATCGTCCAATTTAATTTTACGTAGTTTCTTAGGAACTGTCAATGCTTTTTTGTCTATTTCAAAACTTTTTTCCATATTTATTTTCTCATGCTCTTCATATGCTTTGCGATATTCTTCAAACATGTTCAAAATGTTCGTATCTTGAAATACTTCAGATTGCAATTCCTCAACATTAATCTTATCTGATTTACAAAGCAATTCTATAGAGCTGTTTATAATTCTAACCTGCTCAGATTTTGAGACTAAGGATTCTTTTGATAACTTATCATTTACAAAACCCTCCATCAAACGTACAAGTCCTTTAGACTGGCTATAAGGAGTCATCTTATTTTCCATTCCCAAAAAATCTTGTCGCCAAAATTTAGAATCCTTAGATTTATCTATAATGAAGCCTACAGGCATATCTTTAGTAAAAACTATCAAACATGCTTTATTAATTTTTTGGGAAGTATATCCTGTTTTTACAGAAACTCCCATATTACCATGCGAATCAACAGTAGTCTCTATAAATTCATTCTTAGATTCAATTTTATAAATACCTATAGCCTCACAATACGTATCTTCATCTAAAACATCCTCTATTTTTACAATGAAGATATCACCATCTTTTATTGTGGGCATTGTAGAAACACTGTCTAAATACTTAAAGATTGATATAGAGTCATCTATAAAATTACCTCCATTGAAAATATCAACTACAGTATTATATACTATATTATATTTCAAATCAACAGAATGGACAAATGAATATTGGACCTTTTCACGATTAAACGGCTTAATGAAAAAATCTTTCAAAAAAGCCTGATCCAACTTTGCCATATCCATGTCTATATGATTAATCAAACATTTATGTTTGTCTAAGCTGAACCTATGACAAATCATCTTATCTATATATGCTTCTTTAAAATCCATATTATATTTTTTTCTTTGAGATTAATACCTGTAAGAGACTTGTTATCATATAAACTGTATAAAAAAACACTTTGACTATAAGTAATATAAGAAGTAACCTGTAGATAAATAAAAGAACTATATGACATCCTAACAAAATAGATTCTTTATTCAAATATTCTAAGTTTCCAACAATCTGATACTCTAATATATTTAAAGACCTTAATTCCGCAACACTATAATTTAATATTTTTTATAAGCACCTGAGCAACAAAAAGTTGCTCAGGATTTTGCCATGTCAGAAATTTCACTTATCTTAGTGTTG
>NZ_JALEXO010000045.1 GCF_022780145.1 Intestinibacter sp. | reverse complement strand
TTACAAATTACAAGGGGGTTTCGTTATGGAATATTTCAACAGCTTATACAACAGACTAGATGGAAATAATGAAAAACAAATGCAATTATTTTTAATAAGAGAAAATGCAATCAATGAAATACACAACGCCAATGTTCTAGCCCAATTGCATACTAATCCTGAATTCACAGAAAAATGGACTAACTTAACACCAGAGCAAAGAGTCGTAGAAAAGGTATCAATCGCTAAATCTGTTGGAAAATCACATGTTCCACATACTATGCCCGCTCCTAAAACAGATGGTGAGATAGCTTTTATTATACAGGTAAATTACGAGCCTGCTTTTAATAATTGTATTTCGCTATGTATCCAAGGTGGACTTGAAGGATTATATAAAAGTCAGCTTTATTTGAAAAACAAATCTAAAATCATGGACTACAATATCATGGTGACAAACGCAGATCAAGTTGATTTGTCTAAGTTTAAAGAAAATATGGAAATACTCGATTCTGTTTATGATTGTTTTAATATAAAAATTGTAGAAGCATCAGCAAATAAATCAAATGACGAAACAGTTAAACCTGATAAGAAAGAAGATCCTCCTAAGAAGAAAGGTTTCTTGTCTAGACTTTTTAAAAAATAAATCTTTTTAATATAAACCAAAATAAGTGCCTCAGCAAAACTGCCAAGGCGCTTTTATATTAATATTTACTACCTATCCACACTAAATTATATCTAGTAACTCCATTGTCTGCAGTAATCGTATTATACAGCTTGCACCCAAAGTGTTGATATATACTGGCATATTCCTTCATATCAGTATCAAACAACATCGGTACATCTCTCTCCAAAGCCTTTTGTTTTGCAAACTCTACTAATTCTCTAGCTCGCCCTTGACCTTGGCACTCTTTCTTCACGCACACCATGAGTATTTCTAAATACGTCAATTTAGTGTATTTTTTATTTCCTTCGCTGATTTGGCTTATATGTTTTAGAAATTTCTTGTTTATTTTATATGGAATTGTAAAAATTAATTTGACTAGCATCTTTAATTGAGGGATTATTGGCTTGCAGTCGCTATAAGCCAATCCTATGTAGGCTTTTTCGTCGTCGGTACTATATAGCGCTTTTGATTCGTATACGCATTTTACATATATATCCATGTATTTCATGACTAGATTTTTTCTCTCTTCTACTGGTCCAAACTCGTGAAATAATTCATTTGTTACAAATGCCTCACCTATCAAATTTGATATTTCTTTTAACTTTTGTTTAGATATGTTTTCAACTAATTTCATCATTCTCCCTCCTTGTAAATCTAAATTATATACCCTAAAAAAAGAGAAAAGTACCCAAGCCAAAGCCCAGATACTTTTCCCATTTTATTTATTAAAAAATAATTTAACCCGCAGAGTTTATACGTTCCACTCAAATTGTCCGTCTTCTTTAATGTTGAAGAAATCAGAATATCCAAGATCAAATACTTTTTCTGCTAAATTTTCAACCTTAACTTTATTCTTAACAAGCTGTGCATATGGTCCAGCGTAAGATATGTCGCCTTGAACTATGAAACCTGTAAGAACGTCGTCTTTGATAACAGCTTTTTTGTAAGTGTCCCCATATTCATATGTCACTACGTCGTAGCTGTCATCTGCTGGTGTAGTAAATCCTAGAGAAACTGTTGGTATTCCCATGAAGTTCATAGTGTTTTTGAATTCGAATCTATCAGTTAGGAATTTTTCTACGCCTGCCATGTTGCTTGCTGCAACTACACCTTGTTTTGCAGCTAGTGGCCAGATTCCTGTTCCTGTTACATCGCCTGCTGCATAAACGTCTTTTACGTTTGTTTCGCATTTGTCGTTTATGATGATTCCTCTTCCAGCTTCTATTCCTGAGCCTTCTATTAAGGCTATGTTAGGTTTTACACCTGTTGAAACTATTAATAATTCGCAGTCTAGTTTTTCTCCATTTACGTTTACGCCAGATACGTTGCCTTCTTCATCTAGGAAAACTTCTCCTATGTTGCATGATGTAATTATATTTACACCTTTTGCTTTGAATTTATCTGCGTAAACACTTGCTGCTTTTTCATCTAATTGTTTGTCTAATATACGATTTTCCATCATCATTATAGAAATTTCTTCTATGCCATCTATTTCTAATAATCCTGATAGTGCATCTATACCAACTAAGCCCCCACCTATTATAGCAACCTTCTTGCAGTGTTTTGCTTTTTCTCTGATTGCTATAGCGTCTTCTATGTTTCTAAGAGGGTAGATGTTTTTTCCTTCTCTTATGTTTTTGATAGGAGGAATTGCTGCGTTTGCTCCTGATGCTATTAATAATTTATCGTATTTTTGTTCTTCAGTCTTTCCATCTTTTTCGTATTTTACAGCTTTATTTTCTGTATCTATTGATGTTACTGTTGCTTTTTTTATCCAAGTTGCATCGTTCTTTTCCATGAAATCAGCGTCTACGAAGTTTATACCTTCTACTGTTCTATGTTCTGATATTACATGGTGTAGCATACAACGAGAATATATGTTTTCATCTTTTGATATAACTATTATATTTACACTTTTGTCTAATTTTCTAAGAGTTTTTATTGCATCTACGGCAGCAGCACTTGCACCTATTATTACATAAGTTTTTGGTCCTACTTTAGATGCTGGAACTTCTACTTCTTTAGTAGATGTATCTGCTTTTTTACCTATTCCTAGAATATTTTTTATTTTATCTATCATTTAATCTTCCTCCTCTTGTAATTGTAATGCGCCACTTGGGCAATTATATACACATAGAGGAATTTCTTCTCCTTGGCATAAATCACATTTTACGATTTCTTGTTTAGTTCTGTCGTCTGGTTTTAGTATTCCATATGGGCAACTCATGACACACATATAACATGAACCACATTTTTCCTTATCATATGAAACTATTCCTGTTTCAGGATCCTTTGACATAGCTCCACTCATACATGTAAGAACGCATTCTGGTTCATCACAGTGTCTGCAAGTTAGTGGAACTGGATGGCCTGAGCCATCTAGTTCTATATGATTTCTGCTTTCTGTATCTATACTTTGTAAATCTATATAATATTTATCGTTATTAACATCAATAAAGCTATCGAATTTATGTTTTTCGCCACAGCTTCTAGTCATGCACGCTGTTACACAACTTTTACAGCCTGTGCATAAATCTTTATTAATTATTATTCTGCGCATATTTTACCACATCCTTAAACATTAATTATTTTAAGCCTAAGCCTTTTCTTCTATCCATTATTTCTGCTTCTAATACGTTAGCTGATTCTACTGGATCTGGATTTATTATTACTTTACCTCCAGTGATATCTACTAATCCTTCAGTTAAAATTTGAGCTACTAATGGTCCACCTGTTACGAATGGTGGTAAAGCTAAGTGAAGTGGTAAACCTAAAGCTAAACCGAATGCTCCATCAGCTAATGCTTGTTCTTCTAACCATTGTGGTGCAGATAATGCTACTGGTAATTGTGGTATATCTACGTCTAATGCTGCAGCTAATTCACTTACAACTATTTCTATTCTACCTATTGCTAGACATGGACCAAAGTTTAATACTGGTGGTATGTTTAATTTTTTACATACTGCTTTTAAGTTTTCTCCTGCTAATTCTTCTGCTCCTGGAGACATTAATCCTACGTTTTCAAGTCCACCTGTTGAACATCCAGCTGATAATACTAAGATGTCTTTTTTGATTAATTCTTTAACTAATTCTACA
>NZ_JALEXO010000232.1 GCF_022780145.1 Intestinibacter sp. | reverse complement strand
CTTTATTTGGAAAATTATATTCAGCTATAAATATATTCTCGTTATAATACAAATTACAATTATCATAAAGCTCTTTTGCATTTTCACTATAAGAATTTACTACTTTTATCATATATAATATCCTTTCTCTATTATCGTATTTTGTTTAAAATTTTTTAAAAAATACAACAGTACCCCAATATACTATATATAATAACAAAAATTATTTTTCTTCATAACGTACTTTAGTGCAAATTTTCGTACAGATGAGACTTGAATATTTTTATTCTTCTTTATTTTTATGCTCGTTAATTACAAGACCGCTTTCTCTGACACGAACGGCAAGCTCGGTTCTATTTCTAAATCCTGTTTTGAGACGCATGTCCTGTATGTATCCTTTGACTGTGCGCAGAGATAGATGGAGCTTATTTGCAATGGCTGCATCTGTTTCTCCGTCGATCAATTCTCGAAGGATTTCCAGTTCGCGCTCGGAAAATTCCTCACTGAATGCCTCTCCTATTTTAAGTGATAATCTGCTATCTGGATATACAGATTCGCCTGCCATGGTGCGGTCGAGTACCTCGAGTATTTTTTCTGCCTCTGCCTCTTTATACCAAAAGCTGTCAACGCCAATAGCGTGTGCCCTGTCGATAAAGCTACATTCAGGCTGACTCGTAATAATAATCACCTTAATCGCTGGAAATTTGCTCTTAATTTTTTCGGCAGCCTCCAGTCCATTCGAGTCCATAGCGGTGCATACATCCATCAGAATTACATCGACGGGATTTGTCAGGCAGTAAAATTCTGCCATAGCTGCACTTTCTATTGAATTTACAAGCTCATAGTTTTCACTATCCTTGATAAAAATTTCTAAAAGCTTGCGCGCCATAGGGTCATCTTCTACAATCAGTACTTTTACCATGTTACACTGCCTCCTTCTTTTCTCAGCCTCAGCGTCAGAGTAAACTGAGGAATAGTTGTTATTTCCATTTCTCCAAAGTGCTGCTCCACCTTTTTACGCAAGGAGCTAAGTCCACCGCCTTCTGTTATTTTCTCTGCAGGTAGTTTTCCGTCATTTGAAAAGCTTATAATAAATGTATGCTCAGTCTGCGATAATTTTATGTGTATATGTTTTGCATCGGCATGACGGACTGCATTAGTCAATGCTTCTATACTAGCTGTAGTAAACAACTGTTTGAGTTCTTTTTCTTTTGGAGCTTCACCCTCAATTTCAACTGTGATACCTGCTGAGCGTGCAACTTCTAGAATTGTTTGAAACTGGTCTGTAGCAGAAGCTGATTCTGCTTGCATGCTGAGCATTTCTATATTGCGTTTCCACATATCTAGTATCTCTTTTGTGTTGCTGTTGTGATTCTTCAGGTAATGACGTGACACAAGAAGTACCTGACCTAGCTGATTGTGAATATTTACCTTGGTTTCTAGGCGTTCCTTTTCTCTTGTGTAGTCATCGACCTTTTCGCCATATTGACGGATTCTTAGGTTCATAGCTCGAAGTTCTTTGTTTTTCTCTTTTAATTGATCAACCAGTTTGTATTCCTGTGTTGTATCTGCTGCACTCAACTGAAACACTCCATCTAATATTTCTTTTTTAAACGTCCACACGGTTCCATCTGATAAGCAAAAGGACGGCTGGTCTCCTTCAGATAATCGCTCGACATTTTGCAAATTCTCACCGTGGGATAATATCTCCCAACACAGATTTGCGTTTTGAAGAGCAGTCCCAATAATCTGGTGACATAGCTCATCCATACGATGATTCATAAGTACAACCACACCATCAGGGCGAGCAAAGCACAGTCCCGTCGTCAAATGGTCGATACTCTCCTTAATTGACGAGCTTGTAATAGAATGCCTGCAATAATCATATTCTCTTATAATTATAAATACAAGATACATAGCAATAGCAAGCATCAACAAAAGTAGAAAAACTACGGGTATTTCAATTATCCATTTACTGTAAGGTGACATGATTAAGCCTTCATCTATTGTACGAAAAATTGCAGCGAGAAGAGCTGTTACTGCTAAACACAACATACTACAGCAAGGCACTAGTATTTTAGGAAGTAATTTATTTCTTCGATAAACTATCGGAATACAGTACATACTAGTACAAATCAAAATAAAAAATGTAGTAATTAGCAATGCTCTTGGTTCTGGATTCAGCTCATAAAAACTCATTGTACTTTTCCTCCTCTAGAAATAAACACATCTATCATAACATCCTCGTCCTGTATTTCGTAATCGATAATAGCTTCAGAAACTGCAAGCTCAGAAATTATTTCTTCTGCAATTTTCTGATTGCATCCAATCTGAATACGAAGACTGATGTCGCCTGTATTACATGACAACCTTATAAGCATTGCATTCATATCAGATAGCAGTGCTTCCACAATCTTTTCATAAAGGTCGTAAACTAAAACTGCATTTTTCAACAAGACTGTTGCCTCACAATTGCTGTCAAGGGAAGTTATAGTATCACATAAATTCAGATTATCTAAAGATTCTTTGAGGCAATACTCAAGTTCCTTTGCCGAAATCTCAGAGCTCTCTTCACCTAGCAAAAGCAGATTTCCACGGCGCTTGATATATGCACCTATTACACAGATTTTTGAGATTAGACTCTTTGCAAGCTCTGGCTTGTGATTAGCTTGATTTAAATATTCTCTTACCTTAGAAATCTGTGGCGAAACCTCCTTTGCAATACGGTCATAAAGCTTACTCTTTTCCTCCGCCTTTATTTTTTGCTTCTTCAACTCCACTTCTGCCTTAAGTAACTCGTTGTTTGCACTGAGCTGTTCTTGTATTTCTTGAAGCTTTTCCTGTAAATCAATGATTGTACTTATATCATCATACCAAAGAACATATCCTCCAGAAATCCTTTTGCTGTGGAGGATGGAGTTCTGATATTTAACAGGCTCTATTTCCGCACTTCTCATGAGTTTCTCGCTAATAGGTTGTGCTGAGCTAGATGTGAAGCGAGGTTTATAATCATCGTCGACAATCTGTGCCGCTACAGTAGATATTGTAAATAACTCTTTATAGTTGCTGTTTGAAGGAAGCAATCCACTTTGAATCGCACTTTCTATCAACGAAATTATAATTATACAGTCTATCGCTGTTAAGTCACATTTTATTCTCATTACACTGTAAAGCACCCAAAATACTACTGCAACTGCAATAACAAAACAAGGCATACTCTTTAAAGGATTTTTTCCCGGTGTACGGCTTTTTTTCAAAAGCATCACTACAAAATAAATACTAAGAAAAATTATCCATGCCATCACGACGAAATACATGATTCCATATTCATAAACATCATAATCGATATCTTTTCCCACTGGAAAATAAAATACCATCTCATGAAAGTCATTGGTAAAAACACAAAGAAGCAGAAGAGCTGCTGGAATAAACAGATAATTCATCCAGCTCGGTGTTTTGTAATTCTCCGGTTTTCCTATATAACTGACAACAAAAACGCCAAGCAACGGGATAAATATCATCGCTATATAATACGCGTACCAACAATAACGTCCTATTGTAGTATCAGCATCCCCTATAAACTCCCATTTACATACACGGACAGTCAACCAAATAATCAACATCACACCAACAGACACCAGAATCTGACGAATCTGTTTTTTCATAATTCGTCTATTCAAAGACACACACCATGCCATAACTAACGATATATGAATTACATTGCGAATTAGAATAAGTAGAGTCAACTTCAGTGGATCTTCCGTATGAATAAATGTATTATATCTACAAAGATATGCAATTATTAAAAGTAGTGAAACACCGATAGAATACATGATTAATTTTTTATGTGTCTTTTGCATATTTTCCCCTACCCCCTGTATTTTTATTTATCTTCACCTTGATGATAAGCTTATACTTCTATTGTAATTATATTTAACAACTTTGTGATAGTGATTTTTTGTAATTACTGTGCATTTGCTTATAATATTAAAGATCTACTGCTCTTTAATTTTTCACAGTAAAACAAAAGAGTTATATCTATAAATATAGTATAACCCTTGAAATTCCTATTTATCTATAAAAAATCAAATAATTATTTATATGGAATTATATTTAAATATTTCCTAATAACTATAAAACCTGCATCACAAAGTTGTTAAATATATACACAATGATTATATAATATATAATAAGAAACAGAAACATTATATATAGGTAAATTATTAATTTAGGAGGAAATTTAAATATGAAAGATATAGCATTGCCATCTAAAGAAGAATTACAAAATGCTCTGGAAACTGTTATGGACTTTGTAATATCTACAGATTCTGTCACAATAGAATCATATGTAAATAAATTACATGAGCAAAATCCAGGAATTAGTTCTGATGAATTATCCAAAAAAGTATTGCACCGCAAATCAATAAAAAGTGGTCTTATTGGAGGTTTTACAGGCCTTGGTGGGCTTATTACTTTACCAGTAAGTATTCCTGCTGATTTAGTATGTTCATGGAGAATTCAAGCATCAATGGCATTTTCTATTGCATATATTTACGGTCATACAAAAGATACGAAAGATTTAAAAACAGATTTATATATAATCTTAGCTGGAGATTCCGCAAAAGAGGCTCTCAAACGATTTGGAATCGAAATATCCAAAAATATCACTAAAAAGGCAGTTGATAAATATATAACTAGGGATGTTATGGTTAAAATATGGAAGGTTGTTGGACAAAAAATTATCACTAAAGCAGGAGAAAAATCTATGACAAGTTTTATGAAAATGGTTCCTCTAGTAGGTGCTCCAGTAGGATTTGCATTTGATTGGACTGCAACACAAGCTGTTGGAAAACTTGCAATAAAGTATTATAGAGGATAATTTGAAAGATTTTTAATTATTAAATACTAAGACCATACACAAAATTTAATTTTGTATCGTACATTTAATGAAAAATTGCAGTAAATTACATATTAATAAAAACTTTCAAATCTATACATAATACAAATATTAAATAAACTATATTTATGATATATTAATAAAGGGCTATCGCAAAGCTTATTTTGCTATAGCCCTATCTATATTTACAAATTAAGATATTATTTGTTACTTTAATTTTTGTAAAACCTTTAAAATACTCTCTTCGCATAAATCAATAAATTGCTCAAACTTATTTTCATCAAATAAATCAAAATACGCTTCGTTGAAATCTTTAAAGTTCGGAGATAAAGATTCACTACCTTCTGGTAAGTACTCCCAATAAATCCACCAACCGCCAATATTATTTCCACAATCAAACAATAATTTATCTACCTGATCTTCATCTAACTGTTGTCCCTCTGCCTTACCATTTTTTGAAGTACAAAATCCTACATATAGACGGTGATCTATCTCAAATCGCAACAACAAATCTACTTCATCATCCAATTTTTTGATAAAATAACTAAGACCTGGATAAGTAGAACTTTTTTTATTATAGTATGTATTTACAAGGCTATAATTATTGCTTTTATAAGAATATCTCTCCAATTTATTTTCTAGATTAGATACACTATCAAGGCGATTCTCTATTGATTCTAAAACCTTCTTTATCATATTTATCTTACATGTTTTTAAGCTTTTTTCTATCTCAATTGCAGTTTTTATGTTTTCCTTTGAAGATGATATTATGCTTACTATTTCTTCTTCTTTTTCTTCTATTAATTGATTTGTCATACTTCTCACCACTCCTATAAACTGTAATATAGTTTCTCTAATTGGCGCTATTTTTATAGTTTCAGCCTGTGAAATACACTGATTTAACCAGTCTAAAATTTCCTTTTCAAAAGATATTTGACTTACCTCTTCGTATCCACCACCTCTAACTCGAGTCAATCCTTTCGCACTTTCCACACTTGGAGCTTTCCCATCTAAAGTCAAATAAAATACATTTGAATTTTTAGAATAAAACTTATAGTAATCAAAGCATTGCTTATACTGATCCTTGGCATAAATTTTCACCTCTATAGGAATGTATTTATCCCCTATTTCAATGGCTAAATCAATTCTTCTTCCATTTGAAATCACATATTCCTTATGAACAACAGCTTTTTTATACTCATAATCGCTAAATTTCATGTGAAGTACATTTTCCACGAAAAGCTTTAAATATGTATATCCTTGATAGTGGCTCCCATTTGGACTTATAAGCTCATATATAAATTTACATATTGAAACTTCATCTCTAGATACATTGAGAATATCAAATATGTTGAAATATCCACCTGTATTTTTATTTATCAACTCATATTTTTGCGAAATATGTGCTATATCTGATAATAATAATTCTATTTTCATCTATTTTCTCCTTAATGATAAGCTTCTACTTCCATTGTAATTATATTTAACAACTTTGTGATGTTTTTTTCAAAATTATTGTTTATTTTCTAAAAATTAGCATAGGAAAAGCACCTCTGTAGAGATGCTTTTCCTTAATTAATTTTAATTCTCAATAAATTTCAGAATTTTATTATTCATACTTTAATTAACACTAATTCCTAACAACTTACAAACTGATGTAGAACCATTTGGATATTGAGAATAAACAGTATATTCATTACC
>NZ_JALEXO010000345.1 GCF_022780145.1 Intestinibacter sp. | reverse complement strand
CAAAGAGAAGTTTCTATGTAGGTGACCAAATAACAAAAGAAGATATACAAGCTAAATACGATAAAGGTATTTTGAATATATTTGTACCTAAGAAAGAAGTTAAGAAAATCGAAGGTGGACAAGTTATAGAAATACAATAATAAATAATAGATACATATATTTCCTTTTTAATTTAATTACGATTAGGTAGGCTTAGTGCCTACCTAATTTGTTTGTTTAAATTTCAAAGATTTTCTTATTTACTTGACTATAAAAATAATAAATTTTAAAATAGAAATTGAGAATAGTTATTGATAAGTAAAATTTTATAGTTGGAGAATAGATATGAAAAAAAAGGATATAATATTAATAATTGTAGTGATACTTATAGCAGGTATTGCTTTTGGTGCGAAGTCTTTGCTTAGTAAGCAGGGAGGAGAAGCCACTATAACAGTAGATGGCAAGGTTTACGGGACATATTCTCTAGATAAGGATCAAACTATCAATGTAGATGGTCATAATACAGTCGTAATAAAGGACGGCATCGTACATATGGAGAAGGCAAATTGCCCAGATAAGCTTTGTGTAAAACAAGGCGAGATAGATTCTGACGGAGAGAAGATAGTCTGCCTTCCGAATAAGACTATAGTGCAAATACAAAGCGACAAACAAAGCGATTATGATGTTAAAACAAAATAATTAAAGGTGGATCCTATGTAGATTACGCAAGTAAAATGTTATCTATAGTGGGGTCCATATTATTTAATAAAAAAATTTAAAAAAATTAGCACTCAAGACTTGACAGTGCTAATAAAAGTGCTATAATAAGATATATAAGAAATGGAAATAAAAATACTGATTGAATATATCGGTATATTTTTTTACCTAAGAGTTAGCACTCAAAAGGTAAGAGTGATAATAAAAATCTTATTTCTTATAAGTTGTAAAGTTCGATGAAGTAAAATTAATTAGAATAGTTTTATGAAGTAAATATAAAGAAATAGAACTTTTAGCAATTACCCTTATGGCAAGGGAGGCATCCCTTGTTATTTTTTTTTACAAATAATAATTAAAAAACAAACAATAATAATATAAAGAAAGTTGAAATTAGGAGGTTATCGAAATGGCACTAAAACAAGGAAGTATCTCAATAGATACTGAAAATATTTTTCCAATAATTAAAAAATGGTTATATTCAGACAAGGATATATTTATAAGAGAATTAATCAGTAACGGCTGTGATGCAGTTAGCAAACACAAGAGATTAGTATCTCTAGGAGAAGTTAATGACGATGGCGAACCTTATAAAATAACTGTTTCAGTTAGCAAGAAAAACAAAACTTTATCATTCAGCGATAATGGTATAGGTATGACTGCTGACGAAATAGATAAATACATAAATCAAGTTGCTTTTTCAGGGGCAGAAGATTTCTTCAATAAATACAAAGACAAAATGGAAGAATCAAACGACATAATAGGACACTTTGGTCTAGGATTCTATTCAGCATTTATGGTAGCTAGCAATGTTGAAATAGATACACTTTCATATTTAGAAGGTGCAACTCCTGTAAGATGGCAATCAGAAGATGGTATGCAATTTGAAATAACTGAAGATGGAACTAGAACTCAAAGAGGTACAACAATAACTCTTACTATAGCAGATGACAGTGATGAATTTTTAGATGAATACCATGTAAGACGTATAATTAAAAAATACTGCTCATTCTTACCAGTAGAAATATACGTAGAAAATCCTGATAGAGAAGAAGAAGAAGCTAAGGAAAGAGAAGAAGAAGCAGCTAGAAAAGCAGAAGAAAGAGCAAAAGCTGAAGCAGAAGGTGAAACTGTAGAAGAAGAAGTAGAAGAACCAGCAGAACCAGTAAAACCAACTCCATTAAACGATACAAATCCACTATGGTTAAAATCACCTAAGGATTGTACTGATGAAGAATATATAGACTTCTACAGAAAGGTATTCAATGTTTACGAAGAACCACTATTCTGGATTCACTTAAATATTGATTATCCATTTAACCTAAAAGGAATTTTATACTTCCCTAAACTAAAGAATGAATTTGAATTAGTTGAAGGTGAAGTTAAATTATACAACAATCAAGTATTCGTTGCAGATAATATAAAAGAAGTTATACCAGAATTCTTACTATTATTAAAAGGTGTTATAGATTGCCCAGATCTACCACTTAATGTATCAAGAAGCTTCTTACAAAACGACAGAGAAGTAGGTAAAATTTCTAAAAATATAGTTAAGAAGGTTGCAGATAAATTAAAATCATTATACAAAAATGAAAGAGAAAAATACGAAGACTTCTGGCATGATATACAATTATTCATTAAATACGGTTGCTTAAAGGATCAAAGCTTCTATGACAGAGTAAAAGATTACATCATATACAAGGATCTTAACGACAAGTACATAACATTAAATGAATATCTAGAAGAAGCAAAGGATAAACACGAAAATAAAGTATTCTACGTTGTAGATAAAGAAAAACAAGCTCAATATATTAAATTATTTGAAGAATACGGCTTAAATGCACTTGTATTAGACTGTGCAATAGATGATAACTTCATATCATTACTTGAATATGCACAATCTGGAGTAAGATTCAAGAGAATAGACTCTGATTTATCTGATGTATTAAAGGATGAAAATGCTGAAAAGGATGAAAAGACAGATGAAGAAATAACTAAATTCTTCGAAGAAATCATAGGAGATAGAATCCAAAAATATACAGTTGAAAGCTTAAAGAAAGAAGATACTCCAGCAGTTATATTAATTTCAGAAGAATCTAGAAGAATGATGGAAATGCAAAAGAGATTCAATGACCTTAACTATGGATTTGATTTACATGAAGAAAAAACATTAGTTATAAACGACAAGAACCCTCTAATACAAAAAGTATTATCTATCAAGGATGACGAAAGCAAGAAGGAAGATGTAGAAGTAATTTGTAATCAAATAGTAGATTTAGCATTACTTGCTAATAAAGAGTTAAGTGCAGATGAACTAGACTTATTTATTAAGAGAACTAATGAATTAATGACTAGAGTAATATCATTATAATTTAGATATCCTCTAAAGTTTTTACATAATATAATAAGCAATAAAAAACGGGGCTATGTGAAAATATCACAGCCCCGTTTTTACTATTTTAAAGATCTTTTTATAAATTCATAAGCATAGGCTTTACAAATTTCTAAATCTGTAGATTTATTTTCGCAGAATGAATTTGCAATACCGCTGCAGGCACTCCTCATGACGAATCTTTGATAATCTTTGTTGTTATCTTTTTGTACTATATCTTCAGATATACCTATAGATATAATTTTTTCTGTTATAGAATTAAGATCTTTTTTTAGATTATCTAGTATAGAGTCATTTTTTAAATAATCACAAAAATCTTTGATTTTAAAGTTACTATAAAGTAATTTAAAATAAGGAGAAATAGTCATAAATCTATTTGTCAAGAAATCAAATAATATATAACAATTTTCTTTAAATGTAAGATTTTCATCGATTTTGCTTGAAAGAATATTAACCTCTTCATAAAAATTATATATTAAAGATTTTGCTATTATTTCTTCCTTGCTTTCGAAATATTCGTATACTGTGCCTTTTCCTATTCCTGCTTCCTTTGCGATTTCAGATACAGTAATTTTAGTTATATCAGAATCAGAAAAAAGAATATTTTTAAATGCCTTAAATACTAAAAGCTCTTTTTCGGCATAATCCATATTAATCCTCCTCATCATCTATAATGATATTTTTCATTTGTTTTCTGTGGAAAATATCATATAAAATTGGAACTATAAATAGTGTTAGTAATGTAGCATATAGTAAACCACCTATTGTAACTATAGATAGACCTTGAGATAATTCAGAACCCATACCTACACCAAATGCCATAGTTGACATCGCAAGTATTGTAGTCATTGCAGTCATAAGTATTGGTCTAATACGGTCTCTACCAGCTTGAACTAATGCATCTCGTTTATCATATCCATTTAATCTAAGTTGATTTACATAGTCTACGAAAACTATACCGTTGTTAACGACTATACCAGCAAGTACTAAGAAGCCTAGCATAGATGTAACGCTTAGTATTTGTCTAGTGACTAGTAATCCCAATATACCACCTGTGAAGGCTAGAGGTATAGTAAACATTACTATAAATGGAGATAGTAATGATTGGAATTGAGCAACCATTATTAAGTAAATAAATACTATAGCAAGAAGTATCATAAGAACTAAGTCCTTCATAGTGGAATTTATAGTTTCACTTTCTCCAGTTAAATCGATATTATATCCTGTAGGAACCTTGTAGTCATCGATTTTTGATTGAACTTGACGACTGACTAGTCCTATATTGTGGTCTTCATCGACTGATGCTGATACTGTCATATAACGAGTTTGGTTTTTGTGATTTATTGAAGATGGAGTAGTCGCATCTGTTATAGTAGCTATTTTATTTAATTTTACAGTAACGTCTTTGTTGTCTTTTGTTCCTTTTATGTCTAGAAGCTTTAAGTCTTTAACAGTAGTTTCTTTGTTGTCTTTTATAACTATAGATAGATCTTTGTCGTTTGAAGTTATAGTTGTAGAATTTGTTTCTGTTTTTAAGCTTTTAGAAACTTGTTCATATACTTGTGCTACTGTAAGACCGTACTTCATAGCTTTTTCTTTGTTTACTGATACACGTTGTTCAGTTTCTGCATCATCTAAAGTGCTAGTTATATCTGTAACACCTTCAACTGATTTTAATAATTTAGTCATATCAGCTGATATATCTTGAAGCTTATCTAAGTCATCGCCTTTGATTTCTATGCTTATTCCAGAACCTAGCATACTGCCCATATCCATAGTAGATTCAGAAATCGATATATCGCAATCCATAGAAGATGTCTTTTCTTTGATCATTTTTGATATTTCTTTGTTTGTATGTTTCATATCTTGTTTTAAAACGATGTAAACAGATAGACTTTGTTTATTTCCGGATGACATAGCACTCATCATCCCGCCTGAACCGCTCATAGCTCCGACACCTTCTACATCGTCAATAGTTTTAACTTTTTGTACAAATTCATCGCCGTATTTTTCTAAGTCTTCTTCAGAAAGCTCTTGGTTATCTTTAGGAGAAATAGTAGCTGTCATTTGTGTAGAATTCATTTCTGGCATAAAAGCAGTTCCCATTTTTGTAACACTAAATCCAGCGAATAATAGAAGTAGTAATGCACCTGCAAGCACAATAGCTTTATGGTCAAGTGCTTTTTCTAATAGTGCTTCATAGCCGTTTACAAATTTATCGAAAAGTCTATGTTCTTTTTCATCTGTAGAAGTTAAAATTCTAGATGCCATACAAGGCACTAATGTAAGTGCAATTATTAAACTCGCTATTAGTGAGTAAGCTATAGTAAGACCCATATCCACAAATAACTGTCTTGTAATACCTTCTGTAAATACTATAGGCACAAAAACGCATATTGTGGTCAAGGTAGATGCAAATATTGCACCGGAAACTTGTTTTGCACCGTAGACGGCAGCCTTGAATTTGCTTACACCGCTATTTCTGAGCCTGTATATATTTTCTATGACGACTATACTGTTATCCACGAGCATACCTACACCCAGAGATAATCCAGATAGAGAAATCATGTTTAGTGAAATTCCTGTAAAATACATTAAAACTACTGCAAATAATAAACTCATAGGTATACTGAAGGCTATTATTATAGTAGGTTTAATACTTCTTAAAAATACTAAAAGAACTATTACAGCTAAGATACCACCGTACATTAGGTTCTTTAATATACTATCTACAACCATGTCTATGTATATTCCTTGGTCCATTAGAGAAAGAATATGCAATTTATTGTTGTCTTTAGTCATGGAATCCATAGTTTCATTTAGCTTCTTACAAACTGAAGCGGTAGAAGCTGTACTAGTTTTTTCTATAGCTAACATTACACCAGGGTTTCCGTTTACGTTTGTGTAAGAGTCGTTTACATTATTTACATATTTAACATCGGCAACGTCTTTAAGGTAAATATCGCCGATGTTATCCATTGAGAATAAAAGTAAATCTTCTACTTGATCTATAGAAGTAAATTTATCTCCAACCTTAACTGAATATTTTGATGTATCCTCTGAAACGTATCCAGCAGGCATAGAGAAGTTTTCTGCTGCAAGTACAGAGTTAATCATTTCAGGTGTAATCTTAGTTGATAAATCTGCTGATTTTAAAGCTTCTTCTCTTGCAGATTCAAGTTCTTTTTTAGCAGATTCAAGCTGAGATTTACCTTGAAGAATTTGTATAGATGCTTTTGTTAGTTCTTGATTTAGTGTTGATTTTGCACTTTCAAGTTCTTTTTGTTTGTTTTTTAATTCTTTTTGCTTAGCTTTTAATTCATCAACAGAGGCTGAAGAAGTATTTAATCCTTTTTCTGCATTTTTTATAGTGTCATCTATAGTATTTATAGTTGACTCTAAAGCAGCTATATTTTCTTTGATAGTTGATGTATCAAGTCCAGCTTGTTCTGCTATTTTTAATTGCTCTTTAAATTCTTTTAATTTTGATTTGGATTCTTTGAGCATTTCTTTAGCTTCAGAAAGAGCAGGATCTACAGAATCTCCAACTGAGTCTATCATCTGTACTTGTGCTATAGCAGAAGATAGCTGTGTTAAACCTGATTCTAATTCAACACTAGCTTCAGTTAATTGAGATATTTGTTTTTGGCTTTGTTTTTCAAGCTCAGCCTCGCTTTTTTCTAAATCAGATAATTTACTATCTATTTGAGATTCTTTTTTATCTAATTCAGAATTAATATTGTTTTGAATTTTTTTGTTAAGCGAATCAATTTTGTCTGTATCTAAAGTAATTTGTAATTGATTTTCTACAAGACCAGTAGCGCTTACAGATGCGACACCTTCAATACGCTCTAGATTAGGGATAACCTCATCATTGACGTATGTAGAGACCTCATCTATAGACATTCCGTCTACATCTACACTGACCATCATTATCGGCATCATGTCTGGATTTAACTGCATAAGAGTAGTAGGACCTACAGCATCATCGAAGTATCCTTCGACTAAGTCTACTTTTCCATTAAGGTCTATTATCGCAGAATCCATATTGGTATCTTGTGAAAATTCAAGTATTACGATACTGATATTTTCATTTGAAATAGAAGTAACATTTTCTACACCACTTACTGTGGCAAAGGTTTCTTCTAGTGGATTTGTAACAGTAGTTTCCACTTTTTCTGGACTTGCTCCAGGATATGTTGTATAAGCGATTACATAAGGCAAATTCATGCTAGGAAGCAAGTCTGTTGTCATTTTTGTAAAAGAAACAACACCAAGAACAAGTACCATAATTATGGCAACGAATACTGTTAGTGGTTTTTTTACACTGAATTTTGGTAACAAAAATTTTCACCTCTCTTTAAAATATTTTTAGACTGACTGGTCGGTCAGCATCTTAAGTATAACATTTTGAAAAATATAAATAAATAATAAAACTATAAAAATTGGTAAAAAATAAAAGTTTATACTGATATTAATAAAAATATAAAAAAAAGTCAGATAGAATTTTTGAGTTACTTCCTGATTTAATAAAAGAAAGTAAATCATTTATCTAACTGACTATAAATAAATTTTATTATTAAGCTATTTTCTTTGTTTCTGTAACATTTTCTTCTTTGTTGTGTTTTTGTATGCGTATTGATGCGATTAATAAACAAGAATATGCAATTATAGCATAAACCATTGTAATCATCCAAGAAATTGGATATCCTAAATTATCAACAGAAAGTCCAAAAAGAACTGTACCTATAGCATATCCTATAGCAAAGAATACTTGAACTATACCTAATATAGTACCAAATTCTCTATCTCCAAATAATGCACCTGTTAAGTAAGAAGGACCTATTATATAAGCAAATATAGATATACCTAAAAGTGCAGCGAATAAGTATCCTAAAGCAGGTATATCAGCTACAAATAATAAGCTTAGGCAACATATTACAACCATTGAACCAGATAGTAATAGTGATTTTTTGATGCCTAATTTATCAAAGAATAATCCTCCACACAAGTTACCAAATATAGAGAAGAAGGCGAATACTGAACCTATATTTGCTACAAATGTAGCATCAAATCCTATTGTATATAAATAAGAAATATATTGGATTGATAGACCGCTTACATAAAATCCTACGAAGATAAATCCTGCAGCTAAAACCCAAAATAATTTCATTTTAGTTACTTCTTGAAGAGTATATCCCCATGAGCTTAAGCTAACTTTAGCGTGTTCAGACTTTTTCTTAGAAGAAGGTCTAACTAATTCTGATTCGCTCTTAGGTAGTCTAACTAAAAATAAAGCTATTGGTAGGGCAACTATAAGTGAAATTACACCAAATATAAAGTAGGCTTTGGCATATCCGAAGTTTGGATCGCTAAGTAATCTAGCAGCTATTTGTTGTAAGAATATATTACCGATTCCACTACCAGAAAATGCTATACCCATAGCTATACCTTTGTTTTCTTTAAACCATGCGTTTACAAGCAGAGGCACACCGATAGAAGATATTATAGCATTACCAACTTGAACTAAAGCTGATATACCGTAGTAAGCCCATAGGTTACCTCCAGCAAATGCATAAAGTGAGAAACCACCACCGCATAATATGGCTCCTATTACATAAATTAATTTTATGTTGTTTTTAGGATTAGATAGCATTTTACCTATAGATGGTGATGCTATTGCCGATACTATTGTACCTATTGTAAATAATAAAGAGAATTGTGTTAATGTGAACCCTTCTCCGCTAGTTACAAAGTTAATAAACTGTGGCTGAACATTCATCGCTATACCATAAGGAACAGCTTGAATCAACATACATGCCACAACTATTACCCAACCATAAAAGAATGGTTTTTTGTTAGTTGTATTTTCCATTATTATTTCTCCTTTTATGTTTAATATAAGTATTGTTTATATTATTGCCGAATAATCATTAATATAGACACGTAAATCAAATAAAAAATATTTAATTTAAATTAAAATTAAATTTTAATACAAGGGAATTTTAGAATACCATATTTTCAGAAAAAATCAAAGGTTTTTTTGTAAAAAAACAAAGATCAGAGCATAATAAATAATGTAAAAATAAAAATTAAGGTAAAAATAAACGATATTTTTTAGAAAATATGAATAAAAATATTTAAAAATCAAAAAATATAAATATTTAAGATATGAATAATAATCAATAATACAGATTTAAAAATTATATTGACATATAAATTTACAATTTGATAAAATTATTAAATAGCGAATTAAGTAAATTATTGTCGAAAAAATACAAGGAAAACAATATAAAATAAAATTTTTAAAATTAAGAAAAATTAAAGAAGGGAGAGCTACTGATTAAATTTAACCAGTAGCAAGTATGAAATTAAATGGCTAATTTTTTATTACAAGTAGAACATATTATAACGAATGTTTCTGATGCTATTTGGCCTGTATTTTTACCTTTTATATTAGTGGTAGGTGCGATAACTTCTATAAGAACTATATTTATAGTTCAAAAAAAGGCAACTTTACCATCTAAATTAACACTTAAAAATGCAATAGGACCAGCGGCAATTTCACTAGGTGCTATGATAGGTACAGGAGCTGTAGTTGGAGTTATGGGAGCTTTATCAAAATTATCAGCTGCCGGACAAAATAACATTGAGGCTATGGCAATATGGGCATTAATAGGAGCATGTATAATGGTTCCTGTTTCTTATTCAGAAACTCTAAACTCTAAAATAATGGGTAAAACACCAAAAGAATACATTTCATCTTTAATAAGTCCAAAATTAGGGATGGTATATGCTGTGTGCTTCGTGGCACTTGCAGTATTTGGATTTGGTGGATTCCAATTCAGTGGTATAGACTCAGTTAGTGCGATAGTTGCATCTAAATTCATGGGAATAGAAACTACTTTAATGCAGAGATACCTATTTATCGTGATACCAGTAATAGCTGTCGTTGCAGTATTGGTATTATCTAAAAAACACGAGATATTCATGAATGCAATGACTTACATGATAGGAACTGCGATAACAGGATATTTTATATTCTTCTTAATATTTTTAACAAAAACAGCATCTTATGTTCCAACTTACTTACAAGGTATGATAGACGGTATGCTAAATCCAATAAATGCTATGTTTGGTGTTCCACTAGGATTCATATTAGGTATGCAAAAAATCATTCAAACTGCAGAAACTGGTCTTGGAGCTCTAGCTATGGCAGCACAAGAATCAGACTCAGCACCTAGAGAAGGAGCTATGATATCATTAATACCGACAATAGTAACAGTAGTAGTATCTATAGTAGTTACTTCTTATATAGCATCATATGGTGTTAGAAATGGAATCATACAATTCCCAGCAGATACAGTTACTAGATTAACTCAATTATTTGAAACTGCACAAAGTGTAACAGGTACTTTTGGACTAATAGTATTTTCAGCATTCACTGTGTTATCAGCGTTGACAACTATATTAGGTTCATATTACTATATGACAAAATTATTTAAAAACAATCCAATAAATAGAAATATAGCTATATATCTAACATTAGTTGCAGCAGCTGGAACTTTAGCTGTATTTGGAGCTAATGTGGTATTTGAGGCGGTTGATTTACTTCTGTTCGTTCTTTGCGGAATAAACGTAACTGCACTTATGATATTCACATTTACAGAATGGAAAAACTATATAATAAACGACAATGATTCAGATAGTTTAGATAGAAAAGCTTCTTAGAGCTATATTTAAATTAGAAAGATTAATACTATAAAACGAAACCTATATGAGAAATTTCTCGTATAGGTTTTTTTAAATAAATATCGATTTTCTTCATAAAAGAAAAATATCCACAATAAATATATAGAAGAAAAATACATATTTGGGAGGTCTTTTTATGAAGATATATACTAGAAAAAATCCAAGCTCAAGAGAAAGTGTAAGTAACGTGCCAAATGCAATTGCTTATAAATTTATAAGAAATTTTATCAACGGTAAAGATTTTAATGAAATAGCGCAGAGTTTATTTATAAAAAAATTAAATAAACAGCAAGTAAATCGAACTATGACAGAGATAAAGTGGTTGTTTAAAAATTACCCTGATTTAGAAGTTCTAACTATACAAGATGAAAAAGGGAAAATAACTAAATTTATACTTTAGCAAAAATAAAATACTAAAATTTCTAAAGTTTATAGTAATAATTACATAATTGATATAAAATTAGATATAATTATTTATTATTAAGACTTTTTAGAAATAAGGAGATAAAAAAATGGCTGATTTAGATTTTATATATAAGAGAAAAAGTATAAGAAAGTTTAAAAATCAAGAGGTGCCAAAGGATGATTTAATAGAGATGCTAAAGGCTGCAACTTATGCTCCATCAGCTAAAAACCGACAAAATTGGCATTTTACAGTAATAACAAACAAGGATAAAATTCAAGAAATTGCTAAAGTAGTAGCAGATAGACATACAGAAATTGCCAATCTAGCAGATGAAGAAAAAGATAGAGATAATATGAATAAATTTCTAAAATATTATACAGTATTTAAAAATGCTCCAGTTCTTGTTTTATTCTATGCAAAACCATATAAAAGTATTGAATATAAAATATTAAACGATAAACCAGAATGTAAAGATTTATACGATATAGCGATCTCTAGTAAATCAGAAATACAAACTATAGGCGCTGCAATTGAAAATTTCCTATTGGCAGCTGCTAATATGGGGTATGGAGCTTGCTATATGACAGGTCCAATACATTCTAAAGATAAAATATACGAAGTCATAGGCCATGACGACTCTGAAGGAGAACTAATGGCGCTTGTTCCAGTTGGAGTTCCAGAGGATAAAACAGCACCACAACCAAATAGATTCCCTTTAGAAGATGTCGTAACTTTTATAGATTAGAGAAGTTTAATATTTTTGTAATAGAAGTTTAATATTTTTGTAATAAAAAAAGTTAGTTTTGGTGATATACTATATAGAGATATCCTGTGTTATAGCAGGATATTTTAATGGGAAAATTGAAAATAAATAAAAACAGTAATGAGAGGTGAAATATGGATTTTATAGAAATATTTAAGGCCATAATTTTAGGTATAATTGAGGGTATTACAGAATGGCTACCTATAAGTAGTACAGGACATATGATTTTAGTTGATGAATTTTTACAATTAAATATGTCTCCTCAATTTAAAGAAATGTTCTTTGTTGTTATACAATTGGGAGCAATTTTAGCGGTAGTAGTTTTATATTGGAAGAAGATTTTTCCTTTTTCATTTAAGAAGAAGCCTTTTGTACAAAAAAATATAATAGTAATGTGGATTAAAATAATAGTTGCTTGTCTACCAGCAGCAGTTATAGGGTTATTATTTGATGACAAGATCAACGAGTTATTTTACAATTTCCAAACAGTAGCTATAATGTTAATATTATTTGGTATTTTCTTTATAGTTGTTGAAAATTACAACAAGGGTAGAAGACCAGCAGTCGATGATATGGATCATTTAACTTTCAAAATGGCTATAATAATAGGTTTATTCCAAGTAATAGCTGCAGTTTTTCCAGGAACATCACGTTCAGGAGCTACAATATTAGGTGCTTTACTTATAGGAGTTTCTAGAGAGGTAGCAGCGGAGTTTACGTTCTTCTTAGCTATACCAGTTATGTTTGGAGCTAGTGTTCTTAAATTAGCTAAATTTGGATTGGCGTTTACTAGCTTTGAGATGGTTATATTGCTAGTCGGAAGTGTAGTTGCATTCTTCGTATCAATATTAGCTATCAAGTTCCTTGTGGGTTACATAAAGAAAAACGACTTCAAAGTGTTTGGATGGTATAGAATAATACTTGGTGTAATACTTTTGATTTATTATTTCTTTTTAAGATAAATAGGATACGAAATTTTATGGGAAGAGGTTATTTATAGAGATAGCCTCTTTTTTTAATGGAAATATTGTTGACTGAGACCTTAGGGGTGGGTTTAAAATTATGATTGAGAGGAGGAGATAACATGTTTATAAAAGATGTATGTCTAGAAACTCAAGCTACGAAAAAGGCAGTTGAATATTATATAGAGCAGGGATTGATCGCTCCTAAAATTTTAGAAAATGGATATAGAGATTTTAGCTGCGATGATTGTGAGAAGCTTAAGAAAATATCTATGTTTAGAAAGCTAGGATTAAGTGTGGAGGAAATTAAAAGAGTAATTGATTCTAATGAAGAATTAAGTAAAATAGCCGTCAAAAGAGAATTAAATTTAAAAGCAGAGCTTGCTAAGAAAAATTTGATAGATAAGATAAGTAAAGGTGAACATACCGATGAAATTTTAAAAGAGTTAAAGAATATAGAAAAAAATAAGACGATAACTGAAAAACTGTTAGAAGCATTCCCTGGATATTATGGAAGATTTATAGCGCTACATTTTTCAACGTTTTTAAATGAGCCTATATCTACAGTTGAACAGCAAGAGGCATATGAGCAAATAGTAAAATTTTTAGATGAAGCTCCAAGTTTAGATATACCAGAGGAATTGAATGATTTTCTTATAGAAAATACGAAGCATATTAGTGTACAAAATATATCTGAAATCGATAACAATACGAAAAAATCAATTGAAGATATGGATAATTTTTTAAAAGAAAATAAAGAACTCCTAGAATTTTATATAAAATACAAACAATTAGAAATTGCAAATGAAAAATTAATCAAAGCATATCCTGAAGTAGAAAATCTTAACTTTCAAAAATAACGAAAAACTATGGAATTTAGAACTACATCTAAACTCCATAGTTTTTATATGTTTAATCAAACATCGAATTTATTTGTGCATATACAAATTAAAAATTTTTAATTTATATCAATTTATCCAAAGCTTGTTTTAAATCAGCAATTATATCGTCAGCATCTTCAAGACCAACAGAAAGTCTAACTAATCCATCAGTGATATTTGCAGCAGCTCTTTCTTCTGGAGTACAAGGAGAGTGAGTCATAGATGCAGGGTGTTCGATTAATGTTTCGGCATCTCCTAAGCTTACTGCTAATATGCAAAGCTCTAGACTGTTCATCAATTTAGCTCCGGCTTCAATTCCACCCTTAACTTCAAATGACATCATAGCTCCTGGAAGAGACATTTGCTTCTTAGCTAAATCGTATTGTGGGAAACTCTTCAATCCTGGATAAGCTATAGATTCTACAGCAGGATGATTTTCTAAGAATTCTGCTACTTTCATAGCATTAGCACAGTGTTTTTCCATTCTTATTGGAAGAGTTTTAAGTCCTCTATTGATTAAGAATGCATCATTAGGGCTAAGTACAGCACCTGTGAAGTCCTTGATACCTTCCATTTTTACTGCAGTTATAAATTCCTTGCTACCAACTACGAAACCAGCGATAACATCTCCATGACCGTTTAAGTATTTAGTTGCAGAATGTAAAACGACATCAGCTCCAAATTCAAGTGGTCTTTGTATATATGGAGAACAGAAAGTATTATCTACCATAACTATTCTGCCTTCTTTTTCATGTGCTATTTTAGAAATAGCTTCTATATCAGAAATTTTTAGAGTTGGATTGGCAGGTGTTTCTAAGTAAACAACTCTAGTATTGTCTTTAATTTTAGCTCTAACTAAGTCCACATCAGAGAAATCAACGAAATCAACTTCTATTCCAAATTTAGTTAATCCCTTGCTAAGTAATGCTTGAGTACATCCATAAAGTGTATCACAAGCAAGTACATGATCTCCTGCTTTTAAAGCTGTCCACAATGCAGCAGCTATAGCACCCATTCCAGATGAAGTAGATGCACAGGCCTCTGCACCTTCTAGAGCAGCTACCTTTTCTTCTAAAGTTGTATTAGTTGGATTACCTAATCTAGAGTATATGTACCCTTCTTCTTCCCCTGCGAATCTTCTTCCACCTTGTTCTGCGTTATCGAATATGAATGTAGATGTTTGATATATTGGTAATGATAGAGCACCAGCAGCGTTTTTATGGTGACCAGCGTGAATTGATGTAGTTGCAAATCCTTGTTTTTTATTCATTATTAAAGACCCCCTTTATTTTTTAAAAATGAATATTTATTCAATTAGAATTAAAAAAATTTTTAAATGATTCTTAATATAATTGTACTTTGATATGGAGTGATATCGGTATGACTAAAAAAGTATAGCTTGATATAGCTTTTAGCTATTATAAAATGTTAACTAAATATAAATATATAAAATATATGAAAAAATAAAAATATAATATTGAATAGATATAAAATTTAAATTTTATAAATTACATTTTAAAAAATATATTTTTTATTATAATTATAAATAAAATTATTAAATACAAGAAAATCTATGTAAATTAGAAGAAATAAATCTAAATTACATAGATTTTTTTAAAAATTTATTCATTATTAAAAAAGCTTTTTAGTATTTCTAAATATAGTTGGCCTAAATGAGATAGAGTTATATCCTTATGCATAATTATTCCTATGTTTATAACCTCATCTACATCAAGTGGTATAGATATAATATTTCTTCCATTTAAAAAATATGAAGGGTATATACCAGAAGATATTGTATAGCCATTTAACCCGACCATGAAGTCAAATATAGCTGCTCTATCGCTTATTTTTATGCTTTTTTTAACACTTCTAGTACTTAGTATTTCCTCTGAAAAATAAAATGAATTATAAACTCCCTGTTCAAATGAAAGACAAGGGTATTCGTCTAAATCTTCTAAGGAAACTAAGCTTTTATTTGCTAGAGGGTGATTTTCACTTATGAATATATGTGGTTTTGCTTCGATTAAGGATACGAATTTTAGGTTGCTTTCACGAATAAGTTTTTGAAGGACTGTTTTATTGTAGTTGCTTAAATATATAATTCCGAGTTCACTGCGAAGGTTTTTTACATCGTCTATAATTTCAAATGTTTTGGTTTCTCTTATCGTAAATTCGTACTGATCTCCACCGAATTTTTGTACTAAGGATATAAAGGCATTTGCGGCAAATCCATAATGCTGAGTCGATATACAAAAATTCTGCTTTGAGGATTTATTTCCTAGATATTTTTCTTCTAGCATTTCATATTGCTGTATAACCTGTCTTGCATATCCTAGAAATTCATATCCCTCGTTTGTAAGGATCATGCCCCTGTTAGTTCTGACAAAAATAGTTATCTTTAATTCCTGTTCAAGCTCTTTTATAGAATTAGATAGACTTGGCTGAGAGATAAGTAAGCTTTTAGCTGCTTCGTTTATGGAACCTTTATCGGCTACAGCTAATACATATTTTAATTGTTGTAGAGTAATAATAATCACCAACTTTCATTAAAAAAATATATTTTATTATAGAAAATTTGATTTAAAAATATCTCATATTATAAATTATAATATAAATCCGATAATTTCTTAATATATTGTAATAAATTAAAATATTATAAAGTGATATACTATGAATAAGAAAATCTATATTTTAAGGGCTTTTAAGAAAGGAATGGCTATGTTTGGCTATATAAGAATAAACAAAATGGATTTGACATTTAGAGAGTTTGATTATTATAAAGGATATTACTGTGGTTTATGTAAATATCTAAAGGAAAACCACGGAGAAATTTCTAGACTCTCATTAAATTACGATATTACATTTTTAATATTAATTCTTACTGCTTTATATAAAGTAAAACCAACTATTACATATGAGAGATGCATGGCAAATCCATTAAAGAAAAAAATGAGAATAGTAAATGAAATTACAGAATATGCAGCCAGCATGAATATACTTTTATCGTATTACAAATTAGAAGATAATTTATACGATGATAGAGGAATAAAGGATAAATTGGCGTATAATCTTTATAAAACAAAATTAAAAGGAGCATATGAAAAATACCCTGAAAAAGCAGAGTATATAAAAGGGCAATTACAAAATTTAAGAAAACTAGAGGGAGAAAAATCTAAAAGTATAGATAGAGTATCTAATACATTTGGAAATCTAATGGGCGAAATTTTCGTATTAAAACACGATCAATACGAAGAAAATTTGAGAATGATAGGCTTTAATTTAGGTAAATATATCTATATATTAGATGCATATGAGGACTTAGATGAGGATTACAAAAAGGGCAGATATAATCCATTTATAGATTATATAGATAAAAGAGAAGAATTAAAAAATAAAGTGGATAGACTGATAAGTATGTCTCTAGGAATTGTTGCTAAGAATATAGAGGATTTAAATTTAGAATTTTACAAATCTATTATCGACAACATAATCTATTCTGGAGTTTACTTGAGATATAAAAATATATTAGAAAAGGGATGTGAAAGTAATGTACAGTAGTGTATATAATGATAATAGTTTCAGCAATGTAAGAGCTTTATTGAGTAAAAATGAGTTTCAAAAAGCTTACAATTTACTTCAAAAGATAAGTGACAAATGCAGTGAATGGTACTATTTAACTGGATTATCAGCTATGAAAATTGGATACTATGATGAAGGTGAGGAATATATACAAAAAGCTACTACTATGGATCCAAATAATGAAGAATACAGCCATGCTTATAATCAATACAATCAATATAGAAATGACTACAACCGCAATTCATATGACTATAATAGAAGAAACAGAAACGACTTAGGTGGATGCTGTTGCTGTTGTGGAGATGATTGCTGTGATACACTATGCCAATTATGGTGTGCAGATCAATGCTGTGAATGTTGTGGAGGCGATTTTATAAGCTGTTGTTAGGAACTAATTTCAACAATATGGGAGAGTGAGTAGATGAGTAAAAAAATTGCATATTCAGGAATACTGTTGGCAGTAGATATTCTTTTATTTGTTATGCTAAATGTATTTCAAACAAATACTATTTTTATATTAGGTTTAGCATCTCTTCCAATTGCCATTATTATTATGAATTGGGGACCTAAGACGGGAGCTATATTTTATATAGCATCTGTTATATTAGGATTTATGGTGATTAATAATAAAGCCCATTGGATTATATATGTTTTCACATTTGGAGTATATGGTTTGATCAAATATTTAATTGAGCAGGAGAGACCTATTTACGTAGAATATATTTTAAAATTAGTTTATGCAAATATAGCCTTGGCGATAGTGTATTTTATTGTCAGACAATTTGTATATGTACCTGAACAATGGTATTTAATACTATTATTCGAAGTGGTATTTTTAGTTTATGATTATGCTTATTCTCTATTTATAGATTATTATAATCAAAGGCTAAAGAATATGATTAATAGGTAATTTAGTGGCTTATGACAATATATAAAAATGGGGGTGTTGCAAAATAGGGTAAAATCTATTTTGTATTCACTTCCTTTTTTATATTTATGAATGAAATTAAAGCTAACGCTTAAAATCATTCAGATTTGTGTAAATTTAGGCACAACAAAAAGAAGTAGTTAATTTTAATTTTTTTACATATTAAGCTACTTCATTTTCTTTAAATAAAGATACACCTAAACGGTTATTTATTATTCTGGAATGTAATTTATTAATATTATATCCAAGACATAAAAATAGAATATCTATATTTATATTTTTTGTACCTTTACTTAAAAAACGATTAAATCCATAGTTATTCTTTATTACGCCGAAGGCTCCTTCTACTTGAATTGAGCGATTGATTCTAAGTAAAATACCTTTTTCTGAAGTTATATTTTCTAATGATTCTTTTCTAAGTTTAGAGAAATTCTGTGATATAGTTATTTGTTTTGAATATTTTCCTGTATAACAATCTTTTCTAAACTCACAATTTTCACAATTAGAACATTTATATCTTTTTTTTAATATTTCATATCCAGTAGCAGATGTAGATTTTTTATCTCCTATATATTCTAATCTTCTGTTATTATGGCAAATATAGCTGTCACTTTCTTCATCGTATATCATATTTTCAACTTTTCCGTATTTTAGCTTATGTTTTCTTTTTTTAGATTCTTCATAATTACATGGTTTTATATAAGGATTTTGATTATTTTCTTTTAAATACATGTAATTTTCTTCACTTTCATAACCTGCGTCAGCTATAACATTTTTGTATGTAAGCCCTAAATTTTGTTTTATTTTTTCTAAAAAAGGTATTAATGTTGGACAATCCGTAGGATTATTAAAAATACCTGCTCCTATAATATATTCTGATTCTATTCCTATTTGTAAATTATAAGCAGGTTTAAGTTGACCATTTTTCATATGATCTTCTTTCATCCTCATAAATGTTGCATCAACATCTGTTTTAGAATAGCTATTTCTATTTCCTAATTTTAAATATTGATCGTCATATTTTTTTCTTCTATCTGCGTATTTTTCTAAATCTTCGGTTAATTTTTGAAGTTGAGATTTTTTATGACCTCTTCCGTATACAAAATAGTATTTGTTTCTTTTTTTACTTTTTGTAAAAAATCTAAAACAGTATTGATTTCATCAATTGTATATATATCTTTTTCAACATTTATAGTAAAATTTTGGTTGTAAATAGCATTTATTTTTTCAAAAAGTTCACTAATTTTTATATTCATCTTCTTTTCATAATACATTATTGATTTTCTCCAAACAAAAGTATATCTATTAGCGGCAGCTTCTATTTTTGTTCCATCTATAAAAATATTTTCAAAGTTAATTTCTCCAAGTCTGTAAAGTATATCTATAGATTGATAGAATAAATCTTCCATTATATTTTCATCTATTTTTTCATATTGAAATCTACATATAGTTGAATGGTCTAGAGGCTGAGCGCCTTGCAAAAGCCATTTAAAATTAATGTCTCTTCGGCATGCTTTTTCAATATCTCTGCTTGAATAAATATTTTCCATATTAGCATATGTAATTATCTTAAACATGATTTTAGGATCTACTTTAGATTTTCTACCTTTTGTAGAATATTTATTATACAATCTACTGTAATCTAATCCCTCCAATATTAAGTTAAGTAGTCTAACAGAATCATCTTTAGGTATTAAAACATCCATTTCTAATGGAAGCTTTAATTGATAATTTTCATAAAATTTGATATTATTATAATTGGTTTTAGGTGTCATATTTTTATGATACTAAAAAAGACGGACTTTTTAAAGTTCGTCTTTTTTTTCGATAAAATATCAGGGACTATCGCAAATTTTATTTTGCGACAGCCCC
>NZ_JALEXO010000332.1 GCF_022780145.1 Intestinibacter sp. | reverse complement strand
TCACAAAAACACCGTGAGCTCTTTCGCACTAGTATCTTCGTGACACTGTTAATTCTTTGTTTATTTAACTAATTTAATAATAGCATATCTCTGCTTAATATGTCAAATTCAGAATATATTTTTTATTCTATATTTTATATTGTTCTAAAAGCTTCCAGTTTTCATATCTGTCTATAAGCCATTCACCTGAACGTTGAACTGCTATAAATTCCATGTATTCTTTTTGATATTTAGTTTCACCTTGTTTATAAACATTATATTCAATTGTCATGCCTACTCTATATTGTCCACTTTCTTGCTTCATGCTGTTTTTTGTGTATCCTATAACATCTACTTGTGTTCCCTTTTCATAATTCTTTGGAATAGTCTTAGATAATTCCTTATGGAATGCACCTGTTGAAGTTATATATGGTTCTACATACGAAATATTTCCATAATTTACAGCATCCGCGTAATTTTCTAAATATCCCTTCACAACTAGATCAACCTCACTATTTGAATCTAAGCTAGATTTTTGTGAATTATCCACTTCTTGTGCTCCTTCAACTTCCAAATAAATAGTTTTTATTTCTTTTCCGTCATATAAAATTCTAATATTAGTACCACCTGCATTTTTACCATATATTTGGCATGTACTTCCTGATCCTGATACACTAGCTATATTTGAATCATCTACTGTATAAGATAGCTTTGATTCATCAAGATCTTCATCATCTAATACGACTTGAATTTGACCATCTTCATTTGCTGGCAATATGTAATTTTGTCCATTCATTTTTATGTTAGAGCTTGCGTGTATTTGGTCTACGCTCGCTTCTTTTGAGCCTGTAACATCTCCAAATCCGATATTTATAGAATCTATTTCTTTTCCATCGTAATATATACGTAAAACAGTAGTTCCTTCGTTCATTCCCATTAGAGAGCATTTATAACTTCCTATTTTTGTATAATTACATATGTTACTATCATCTACTGAATAAGATACCTTACCATCATTTATTTTTTTAGGATTATCTGCATCTAATGTAATATTTAATTCCACGGTTTCATTTTCGTCAAATACATAAGTAGAACCCTGTAAATCGTATTGTGTATTAAAATAAAAATCAGATACTGTTACATCGCCAACACCTGAGAATAATTTAGTTATTAAAAAAATCACGATTATTATAGGTATTAGTAGTAGTAAAAACTTTTTATTATTGCTATTTGGTGTATTAAATTTACTTTGGTCCTTTGGTTTTGGATTCGGATTAGGGTTCGGGTTCGGATTTGGATTTGGATACTTTTTCTTGTTGTTATTGTTATTATTTTTCAAATTATCCTTTTCCACATTTTGTTTAATCCTATTATCATTTTTAGGCTCAACCTTTTTGCTGTCTCCAGTAGGCTTATTTATAGGACCTTCGTATGTCTTTTCTTCCTTTTTTAATTGAAGTTTTTTTGATGGTTGACTTTTTTTCTTTAATTCGTATTCCTTTAGATTATCTACTTTTACATTGCTCCATCCTAAAGCATACGATAAATTGTCTAGAATATAGTTCATTCTCAATTCTGCAACATACTGTCTTTTAAATACATCCTCAGCCTTCTTTAAAGCCTCTTGTCTACCTTTGTCGTCTACAATATTTTCATCTAATAAAATTTTCATTATTCCTAAATTAATCGCATCTACTGCCCAATTCATCTCTGTTGTCTCTCTAGGAATCAAATCAGATAATATAGACTCGACTTTTTGTGCATTTAAAAGAGTATTTTTGCCAAAGTTGTCGACTATATATCTCAATGCCAAACTTAGATTTTCTTCTTTTATTCCTCCTGCCATTTTTTCTCCCAACTCTCTATATATTTTTATAATTAATATTATTACATAATTATGCGTTTTTTTCTATATTTTAAAGGCAGTAAGTTAAATTTCTATATTTTTTTCGACTATTGATATGTACTTTACAGGCACTTTATCTGTAAGCCATATTCCATTTACAGATTTGTAGAATTTATAACCGTCTTGCTCCATGGCTTTAGTATCTATTTCTAAAACTACAGGCTTACCATGTCTCGCACCTACGATTTGTGCTGTCTCTATATCCTTAGATAGATGGACTAAGTTTCTGCCCTTGCTCAGTATTCCTTTTTTGAATATGCTATCTAAAAATCTAGTCGCTGTGCCGTGGTATAAAATAGTATTTGGTGAAGCGATTTCGTAATCAGGATTTACTGGTATTGAGTGACCGTAGTTGACACGGATTTTCGTCTTATCTTCGTTAAAGCTGTATCTTCCCTTTTGGTCGTTTTCCACTATATATTCTAGAGTTTCCATATCTATTTTTTTCTTAGTATTTACTTTTTCTATAAGCTCTGTTGTATCTGCCCATCCCCTGTCGTCTATTTTTAACTCTATTTCCTCTGGATGATGTCTCAAAACACGACATAAATATCTACTCAATCTAACTACATCCTTCATAAGTCAGCCCTCCTAGTTAAAATTTATATATACTAAATTATCTAATATAAATACCTAGTTATGCAATATTTTTTACCTTTATTTTATAATAGTTTGCAATTTCTACTATTGTAACTATATCTAACAATAAAAATAAAGTACATATTAAGAAATTGATTTCTTCATCCACTTTCCTCTATAGTAGTAAATACTCATAAATATATTAGTAAATATCCATGTCAGTGGATAACTAGCATAAATAATTCTTACATCCTTGACTATACCAATCATAACAACAAGCCATCCAACTCTAAGCCCGCACATACACACAAGTCCTATTATCATAGGCACAAATGTCTGACCTGCTCCTCTTAAAACTCCAGATAAAATTTGATTCATAGCATATATAAAATAAAGTGGCACTATAAATAATATAAACTGAGTTCCATAATGAATTACTTTTTCATCTGTAGTAAAAATCTTCAATATAGGAGTATGAAGAAATATTATTAATCCTCCTATTAAAACAGTCATAGCTACACAAATTCTCATACTGAGTTTTTTACCTTTTTTTACTCTTTCAAGGTTTTTAGCACCTATATTTTGTCCTATGAAATTGCTGATTGCCATGGCTATAGCATCGATAGGCATATAGATAAATCCTTCTATTTTATAGTAGATAGAAAGTGCCGCCATTACATTTAATCCAAATAGATTTACCTTTGATTGCACTATTATATTAGAAAAACAAACTAGAACTGATTGCAAACCAGTAGGTATCCCTATTACCAAAATTTTTTTCAATATTTCAAAATCAATTCTAATTTTACTTATATGAAGCTTGTAAATTTCATTTGATTTGATTAATTTTATCATTATAAGAACAGCTGAAATAGTCTGTGCTATTGTAGTAGCAAGTGCTGCACCCATTACTCCGAATTTAAATTGAACTATAAATATTAAGTCTAAAACTATATTCGCAACTCCTGAAGCTGCTAAATAATAAAGTGGCGTCTTAGAATCACCAACAGCTCTAAGTATGCCTGTCCCCATATTAAAAACCATCATAGGAATCATACTAAAAAAATAAATCTTGATATATGTAATCGCATATCCTATTACGTCATCAGGTGTATTTATCCATTTTAAAATAGTCTCTGCACTTAAAAGCCCTACTACCATTAAAATTATCCCAGATATGAAGCTAAGTCCCATAGTTGTATGAACTGTTTTAAATACCTTTTCATCGTCATTTTGTCCAAAACATTGAGACAAAACTATACTAGATCCATTTGATAATCCTATAAAAAAATAAATCATAAAAACAACTACCAAGTTACAAGTTCCCACAGCCGCTAAAGCATTTGCTCCTACGAATCGTCCTACTATTGCGGTATCTACTGTATTGTATAATTGCTGAAATAAATTTGAAATCAAAATTGGAATAGCAAATAATACTAATTGCTTTGAAATACTTCCTTCCGTCATCTGTGTTACTGCCATATAATGCCTCCCTTTTTCATTGTTTATAATTACAGATTTTCATATATTATTTTACATTAGCTAATATATTTGTATATATTCCATTTTGTTATAAAAAAAGTCCATGAAAAAGTATGTTTATATACCTCCCCTTCATGGACTTTTCTAATTTCTATATTTAATTTTAACTGTTAATCGAAATTTCTCTTCTGACAAGATAACGGCAACTCTAAATTACATTCATCCATCA
>NZ_JALEXO010000188.1 GCF_022780145.1 Intestinibacter sp. | reverse complement strand
GTAGAAGTTATACAAGATAAAGGAGCAGAAGTCGATAAGATAGATGGGACTTCAACATCAATACTAGGGATAGTTGGAGATACTGCTTATATAGATCCAGATGAATTATTGACATTTGCATGTGTAGAAAAAGTATTAAAGGTACAAGAACCATACAAAAAAGCAAATAAATTATTCCATCCAGAGCCTACAATAGTAGATGTGAACGGAACAAAAATAGGTGGGGGACATTTAGGAATAATGGCAGGTCCTTGTTCAGTTGAAAGCGAAGAACAAATGGTAGCGGTAGCAAAGGCAGTAAAAGCAGCAGGTGCAAACTTCTTAAGAGGTGGAGCATTTAAACCAAGAACTTCACCATACAGCTTCCAAGGATTAAAGCTTCAAGGGTTAGAGCTATTAAAAATAGCAAAACAAGAAACAGGACTTCCAATAGTAACAGAATTAATGTCTGCAGAATATCTAGATAAATTTGTAGAAGATGTAGATGTAATCCAAATAGGTGCAAGAAATATGCAAAACTTTGATTTATTAAAAGAAGTAGGTAAAGTTAAAACTCCAGTACTATTAAAAAGAGGTATGAGCTCAACTATAGAAGAATGGCTAATGAGTGCGGAATATATAATGGCTGGAGGTAACGAAAATGTTATACTTTGCGAAAGAGGAATAAGAACATCTGAAAAAGCAACAAGAAATACACTAGATTTAAGTGCGGTACCAGTTATAAAAGAAAAATCACATTTACCAATAATAATAGATCCATCTCATGCAACGGGTAAACGTGATTTAGTAGAGCCACTAGCAAAGGCTGCTATAGCAGTAGGAGCAGATGGACTTATGATAGAAGTACACAACAACCCAGCAAAAGCATTATGTGATGGAAAACAATCAATAAAACCAGATAAATTTGACGAAATAATGAAAAGCTTAAAACCATACATAGATTTAGAAGGTGCGACAATCTAGTATGAATATTACAATTGTTGGTTTAGGTGTTATTGGTGGTTCCTTCGCAATGGCCTTCAATGAGGCTGGTTTCGAAGATGTGTATGCTATAGATACAAATTTAGAATCTATAGAAAAAGCAAAAAAAATGGGTGTTATAAAAGATGGTTCAGATAAAGCAAAGGAGTTTTTAGAAATAGCGGATTTAGTTATTATTTGTATCTATCCTAGACTTATAAAAGGGTTTATGATGGAAAATAGAAATAATTTCAAGGACGGTGCGATAGTTACAGATGTTGCAGGAATTAAAGGGTCTTTAATCAAGGAGTTAGACGATATTATTCCTGATAATGTAGATTTTATTTTCGGACATCCTATGGCAGGTAGGGAAAATAAAGGAATTGACCATGCCACTGCAGAATGTTATAAAGGTGCAAATTATCTATTAATCGACACTGAGAGAAATGACGACGACAATGTATTACTTTTACAAGCAATTATCTACAAGCTTGGATTTAAGAGAATTATAAGAATTAGCTCAGACTTCCACGATCAAATAATTGCATTTACATCACATCTGCCACACGTTATGGCAGTATCTCTGATAAACAGTGATGTAGAAGCTAGAAATACCGAAATCTACATGGGAGGAAGCTATAGAGATGCTACAAGGGTAGCCGATATAAACGAGGATTTATGGACTGAGTTATTTCTAGGAAATAGGGAAAACCTACTAGAAGTAATCGACGATTTCATGGCTGAAATGGGTAGATTTAGAGAGGATTTAGATAAAGGTGATAAAGTAGCTCTAAATAAACGTCTTAAAAGAGCTACTAAGAGAAAGAGACGTCTTAATAAATAATTTGTATATTAATACATGACTTTATAAGAAATAAACTGGAGGGAATGGAAATGAAATTTGTTACATATCTATTAAATGATGTAGAAACATTGGGAATAGTAAATAGCAAAATGACAGGCGTTTACAATTTTAAAGATCTTGGTTTAGAAAAAAATTACAGCGATATGAATGACTTCATATCAAATGCAACAGAAAATGATTTAGCAGCTTTAAAAAATAGAGCTTACGAAGAGGATGCTAATATAAAAGTAGATTTATTAGAAGATATCAAGCTATGTGCTCCAATAGTAAATCCTGTGAAAGACGTTCTTTGCTTAGGTCTTAACTACAAAGACCACGTTGAAGAGACTAATAGAAGCTTCAATGCTAATTACGAATTACCTAAATACCCAATTTACTTCTCAAAAAGAGTAAATAAGGCTATCGGAATAGACGATAAAATAACTAATTACCAAGGCATTTCAGAAGAAGTAGATTACGAAGTAGAGCTCGCTGTAATAATAGGCAAAGAAGGAATAAACATCAAAAAAGAAGACGCTTACGATTATGTATTCGGATACACAATAATGAACGATGTAAGCGCTAGAGATCTTCAACAAAGACATGGAGGACAATGGTTCAGAGGAAAGAGTATAGATTCCTTCACACCACTTGGACCATGGATAGTTTATAAGGACGAAATAACACCACCAGTAGAATTAGATGTTTTGAGTAAAGTAAATGGAGAAGTGAGACAGTCATCAAATACTAAACATTTTATATTTGATATACCGACAATAATAAACGACTTATCAGCTGGTATGACATTAAAACCAGGTGATATAATAGCTACAGGAACTCCATCTGGAGTTGGGATGGGATTTAAACCACCTAAGTATTTGAAGAGCGGAGATAAAGTTGAGTGTACAATTGAAGGAATTGGGACACTTGTTAATATAGTTGACTAAGGATTATTTGAGAGCTTGTGACTTTTAGGAGTTACAAGCTCTTTTTGAGTTAAACTATAGATGTTTTACAATATGAGGTATTTTATTTAAATTCTTTTGAAAAATGTGTTGTAATTTATATAACTTTGGCAGTTGTACAACAACTTTGAGTATTTTCAGATTATAATTAAATTAAATAAGAAAATAGTGATTGAGGATATATAAATTACGGGGAG
>NZ_JALEXO010000133.1 GCF_022780145.1 Intestinibacter sp. | reverse complement strand
GCAACTAATTTAAAATCTTTTAAAGTCGGAAGTTTCATTGCTTCTAATATAGTAATTGCCATAAGTTCCACTCCTTATCAAATACCTTTGCTACTTATTAATTATAGATTATATTTAAACATAATAAAACAACTCCCCGAAATATAAATCTCAAGAAGTTGTTCATATTAATAATATTTATGCCCTAATTCTGCAAAGTTATTCTACTTTATTTACTTATATTACTTTGAATTATTCAGTAACTATAGATATTTGAGTTCCGATGTCTAATTTTGGCATGTCAGCTTTTTCTACATTTATAGTTCCTGGTAATGTTGCTTCAGTTGATCCGTCAAATGAAATAGTAACGTGTCCTAAATTTTCAAGATTTCTTTGAGCTATTTCTCCTAAAGCTGTTATTTTGAATTTTGCTCCGTCTATAACTACGAATTGTCCTGGTTTGATTTCTTCTGTAGCTGCTTTAACATCTATGCAATAACAAAAATCCTTTAATGTATCTGGAGCATTGTCTCCAAATAATATAAACATTGATTCTCCTTCAAATGAATCTACTAATGCACCTTTACTTTTTACTTTGTTATCGTATATTACTGCCATAATAATACCCCCTATATTAAAATATTATTTATTTTTAATTTTTAATTTTCTATATTAGAAAAATACAATCTACCTATCTTTAACTAAATGATAACAGATAAACTATATTTTTATAATATAATATTGTAAATTTATACGTTTTATTATTCTTTATATCATTTAACATTTACCTAGGAAGTAAACATATATCTATTTACTTCCTAGTATCTTATTTTTTTAGTACACAACTTATTTAAAAAGGTTTTATCTAATATCTTTTAATTTTTCTAAACAGTATATCTTATTGATATAATCCTATTGAACAAACCCAAGCTATTAAAACTCTTGGTACACCAGTTAAGAAACGAGAGTATAATACTGCTGGAACCCCAACTTCAACTGTTTCTGGTTCTGCTTCTGCAAGACCTAAACCAACTGGAACGAAGTCACAAGCACATTGAGTATTTATTGCGAATAATGCAGGTAATGCAAGTGATGGAGCTATATTTCCTTTACCTATTTCAACACCTATTAAAGTACCTATAACTTGAGCTATAACTGCACCAGGTCCAAGTAATGGAGATAAGAATGGTAGTGAACAGATGAATCCTAATATTACAAGTCCTATACCATTTCCAGCAAGTGGAACCATTATCTTAGCGAACCAGTCACCTATACCAGATCCTTGAATTATACCTATTAGTAATGCAACGAATCCCATGAATGGTAAGATTGTATTTATCATTGTTTGTATTGCATCTCTAGCAGCTTGATAGAAAGTGTTTACTACTTTACCAGCAGCCATACCAACTCTAGTTATTATGCTCTTCTTTTCTTCTGCTGCTAATGTTTCAGATATTTTTTTGTCTGAGCTATATCTAAATTGTTTTTCTTCTTCTTTAGCTTCAGCTTTTACTTCTTCAGCTTTTGCTTCTTCTTTAACTTCTGTTTTTACTGCAGATCCTTCTGCTGGTTCTATTTCATCTAGACCAACTGCTGATACATATATATCTTCTGTTATGAATTTAGCAAGTGGGCCACTTTTTCCTACTGGCATTACGTTTATTGTAGGTATTCCTTTTTGTGGGTATATACCACATCTAAGTGTTCCACCACAGTCTATTATTACTAGGAAAATTTGTTCTTCAGGAACTGATGTTTTAAATCCATTAACTGCTTCACAACCAGTAAGTTCTACTATTTTATCAACTATATCTGGTTTTGCTCCCCCACCAGTTATATAAAGTAATATATTTTTTTCTTCTGTTGGTTGAACTGTTAAAGGTCCACCAAATCCACCTGATCCTTTACATATTTTAATTGCATTATATTTAGACATTTATTTATTCCTCCCTAATTGTTACAACATAAATTCTATATTTCAAATTTTACTTAAAATCCTATGCTTCTTTTAATTCATTGCTTAATTCTATTCCTTGTTGTTTCATAACCATCTTAGTAGTGAAATCTGTTGCCCATCCACTTAAGAAGTTACATACTAAACCAACTAACATATATCTTACTGCAAGTGGCATGTAGCTTAATCCTAATGTTGTTATACCATTTGCTATTCCTAAGAATATAAATACTTCACCTGGATTGATGTGTGGGAATACACCACTACTTGTATGACAGAAATATGAAGCTGATGCATAATAACTTGGTTTGATTCTTTCTGGCATAAATCTACCAAGTGATAAAGCCATTGGGTTACCTAACATAAATGCTCCTAAGAATGGAACTACCATGTATCTTAATATAGGGTTCTTTGCTGACATCTTAGCAAATTTGTTTATTCTGTTTTGACCTATTAATGCTATTAAAGTATTCATTGCTATAAGTAGTAATAATACTTTTGGAACTATACTTCCTACCCATCCTACAAAAGTATCAGCACCTACTGTAAATAAATTCATAAACCCTTCAGCGAAACTAACTATTAAATCCATACTATTTTCCTCCTCTTATTTTTGAGTTGCTAAATTTTTTATTGAACCTGTAAGTCTTCCTAATGGACTTTGTGGTTCTTCAACTTCACCACCGCTCATTATTACGTTGTAGTTAGAAGAGGCTTCAAGTATTGCAGCTTGCACTTGTTTTGGAAATCCCTTTGCATCTTCTTTTGTTAATGTCGCTACATTTAGACCTTCAAAACCTTTTAATTTTTTAAATTTTGCAAGTACTGTCACACCTGACATATATGAGCTATCTAATATAATACCATTATCGTCTACCGCAAACATTACAATTGAGCCTGCTTTAAAAGCTCCTTTTTTCTTTCCAATAGCTACTTTTCCTTTTTTTCTAAGCTGTCCAAAGTTCTTTGTAAAACTCTTCATTTGGATCATGCCAAGTGCGTATTGCGCTAAGAACGCTACACCAAAACAAATTAATAAAAACCAAAAGTTCATGCTCTCTTCTCCCTTCATTAATTAAATATTTTATCTTGTTTTATGAAATACAGTAATAATTCTTTATAGTCTTTTACCTTCGAAATATTTTCAACGATTTCTTTATCTTTAGCAATAGCTATTATCTCATCGTAAATCTTAACCAATACTGAATCATCTTTTTCATCGCTATCTGGTATTGCTAATAAAAATACAACCTTTAAATCATCAGATTTTTTTTTCTTATCCTCATCTGAAAATACCCCTATAGCAAATACTATTTTATCTGTTTCATAATTTATAGCATGTGGTAAAGCTATATTTTCATCAAAAACCATCGTCGATTTTGATTCTCTTATGTGAATTCTTTCTTTAAAGCCTTCATCTACACAACCTGCTTCATAAAGGCTATCTATCATAAAATCTACATTTTTTGTGTAAGATTTATTTCTATCTAGTACGAAAAACTTTTCTTCATCTAATAAGCTAAGTACCAAGGATTCCATTCCTTGTAGCATTGGAATGTCTAGTTTTTCTGTATATCTTACACTTTCAATCTTGTTTTTAAGCTGATTTTCATCAAATATTTCTTTTAAATGAATAATAGGTGTAATTGTATCACACTCAAATTTGATTGTTGATAAAACTAAATCGTATTTATCCAGAATTTCCTTATTTACTTGACTATCTGAAAACATATCTAGCTTAGTATCTATATCCACTATTTTTCTAAGCTGAGCAGCTATTAGTCTAGCTGTTATCTTGCCTGTTCCACATATAATTGCTATAGAACAGATTTTATTTTGCTCGTAAGTATTTTCAGAAATAAATACACTGAAGTAAACTGCTAAAAATCCCAACTCATCTTTAGATACCTTCTTTTTAGTTCTGTCCTCTATAAGCATTTTTGCTATCTCAGCTAACTTATAAGGAACCATATATTTTTCTTTTATCTCGTCTAGAACTGGATTTTTAATTTTTATTCCGTATTTAAGTCTATTTAACATAAAGCTTATATGATATGTAAATTCATCTAGAAGATTTCCTGGAGTAATTGTAATATCCATCTCCAACTTAATTAGCTCTATTATATCTAAGACTAAATTTATAACCTCGTCTGTTATTTCTAGATTTTTAACTCTGTCTATATCCATAGGTGTTCTCATTCCTACAATAGGAAGTGTCATAAACACTCTTTCATTATCTGGAATTGTTAATCCAAATAACTCCTCTAGTCTATCTGATATATCATTTGCTATTTTAATTTGCTTTGTATATATTAAATCTTCATATGTTTCATTCAGCATAGATATTGGATGTCCATTTACTAGTCTATCTATAAGAACTGTTAAGAACTTTTTAATCTGACTTTTTGTACTGCTGTCTAGATTCATTTCTGTAAAAATTTTATTTAATGTCTCTTGTACATCGTAGTCCAAATCGTGATCTTTATATATTTCTTCATATAAATTCTCTATTACAAAAATTCTTATGTCAATTTCTTCCCCCTGTAAGACTAAACCAGTATTTGTTTTACCAACTATTTTTATATTATATTTACTAAGTATTTCCCTTGTCTTTTTCAAATCTCCTACTAGAGTTGTTCGACCTATGCTCATCTCGTAAGCTAAATCCTCGGTTAAAACAGGCTTTTCGCTATTCATCAATTTCTTTATAACATATGCCATTCTCTTTTTAGGTGAGTTGAAGAAATCATCATGTAAATATAAATTTTCTTTTATCTTTTCAAATTCGTCTTGCTCAATTACATAAAGCTTGTATTTACCTAATTTTAATTGAATCAATGCATTTCCATCGAATATCTCATTTAATTCTTTGATGTCATTTTTTATACTCTTTGTACTTACATCTAATTTTTTTTCTAAATAATCCAAGGAGGCTGACCTTTTATGCTCTAGGATTTGCAATATTTTACATATTCTGTTGTCATTATTAAAATAATCACTCATCCTAAAACCCCCTTGTTTTATTATCCTCTAGTTTTTCCTCCAGCTACGTTTATTGTTACACCGTGTATATATCCTGCTCTTTCAGATGCTAAGAAACAAACTAAGTTAGCAACTTCTGAAAGTTTACCACTTCTACCTAATGGTGTAGTTGAAGTACTTTTGTATCCTTCTCTTAATTTTTCTACTGTTATATTTCTTGTATATGCTAATGCTTCTTCGTAAGCTAAAGTTCTAAGTCCTGTTGCTTCAAGTATTCCAGGTGCTACACCTACTACTCTAACTCCTTTAGGACCTAATTCTTTTGACCATGATCTTGTGAATGAGTTTACTGCATTTTTAGTTGCTGCGTATATACTTTGTCCTTGAGAACCTTCAAGACCACTTTCAGAAGACATATTGATTATTACCCCTGAACCTTTTTTAACCATTACTCTACCAGCTGCTTGAGCACATAGATAAACACCTTTTACGTTAACGCCCATAACTTTATCGTATATAGTTTCGTTTAATTCGTATTTGCTGTTTTCTTGTTTGTCATCAACTAGTAAACAAGGTATGTTAATTCCCGCATTGTTCACTATTACATCTACTGTTCCAAATTCTTCACAAACTTTTGCTACAGTTTCTTTTACATTTTCTGCATCACATACGTTTGTATTTAAGTAAAGCATTTTCCCACTATTTTCATTCATTTCGAATTCTGGAGCTTGTGGGTTTAAATCACATACTGCTACGTTTGCTCCACAGTTTAAAAATTCTTGTGCAACTGCTTTACCTATTCCAGATGCTGCTCCTGTTACTATAACTGATTTTCCTTCTAATCCTAACCAACTTGTTTCCATTAATCTTCACCCCTGTTTAATTATTTTTAAAGAGTTAAGCTCTTTTTTCTTATCTCTTTTCATCTTGATTAAATTATAAAAAATATTGGGGTTTTTATTAATGCATAGTTTTTCTTTTTTTTGGAAAAAGATTAAACAAATAAAAAAAGTATAGAATATATATTGTAAAATATACCCTATACTATAGTAAAAATTATCATATTTTTTTTATTTAAATCAATATTATTTTGTCTATACATTCGACTAGATTTATAGATTTTTTTCAATAAGTAAATATTCATATTAACATAAATCTAATCGACACCATAATAGAATATTGCTTTTTTAAGTATTTGTCAACAGTAAATTACTCTGATTTTTGTGTTTTTAATGCTTTGTAATATTGTTTTAGACAATCTTTTATTGCATCTTCCACTTCTACAGATAAACTATCGTATAATTTTTGACCTGCATTTTCTTTTAGATAAGCACTCGCAGCCTTTAATAAATCTGTACATATATTGACTTTGTTTATTCCGCCTTCTACACACTTATTTAGCTTATCTAATCCTGTTCCTGAGCTCCCATGAAGTACTAGTGGAATATCTACAACTTCTTTGATTTCTCCTAATCTCATATAGTCTATACTTGGAGCTTGTTTGTATTCGCCATGAGCAGTACCTATTGCAACTGCTAGAGAATCTATTCCTGTTTCTTTTATAAATCTAACTGCTTCTTCTGGTTTTGTATATAAATCGGCCTTTGTTTCTTCTATTCCTTCATCTGATCCATTTCCTACATGTCCTAGTTCTGCTTCTACGGTTACATTAAGTGGATGTGCGTATTCTACTATTTCTTTAGTTTTTTGTATATTTTCTTCTATTGGAAGCATTGATCCGTCGAACATAACTGATGTAAATCCAAGTGATATTGCTTTTTTAGCTACATCAATTGATGAACCGTGGTCTAGATGTAGAGCAACTGGTACATCTATATCTTTTAGATATAATTTACATAAATGTGCTACTTCTTCCATTGTTATAAATTTTTCGTGTGCTTCTGCCCATCCTATTATAAGTGGCATATGAAGTTCCTTACAAGTTTTTATAGCTGCCTTTAATGTATGTTGATCTACTGCATTGGCATGTGGTACTGCGTAGTTTTTGTCATTTGCTATTTGTAACATTTCTTTTGTATTTACTAACATTTTTATTTTTCCCCCCATATTATTTAAATTTTTAAATTTTATTGACATTTGCCGAAGTATTTAAGTAAGCATTGTTCTGCTTTTGCATTCCATAAGAAATTATTTTCTTTTACTACTTCGTATAAATCTTTAAATAAATCAGCATGTTTATTATTTTCGTCTTTAGATTTTGCTTCGAAGTCATCTATTGCAGTTAATTCTAAATCTATTCCTGTGTATATTATTTTTTTGCCACCTGGTATTTTAGGAAGGTTCAAAGTTGTGTCTATTACGCTGTCCATACCTCCTATATGAGTAAGCATAACTGCTGGATTTAATTTTCCTTCATCCGATAATTGTAGACATTCCTTCATATCATCTACATTTCCACCAGTAGTTCCCATTATATGAGCTGATTTATAATGTACATTGTAGAAGTTTACATTTGCTTGAAGTTTTTTATCGATTGGCCCTGAGAAGAAACTCAAGCAACCATCTTGTCCTAAAATTCTATCTGCCATTTCTATAACCTGTCTTACTGGAGCTAATACTACAACATCATCAAATCCGCCTTGTCCAGTTAAATCTATAAGCTTCTTTTCTGCATCTTCCTCTGTCATAGTGTTTACATAAGCTATTTCTACGCCTCTTTCTCTAGCATATTCTTCTGAAAATATAGATTTTGCCCTGTCTATTCTATCTTGATTTATATCTGTCACTACTAAAGTTGAAGGCTTTTTAGGTCCATTTAACATGTAGTCAATTGTTCCAAGCCCCATAGGTCCGCAACTTGCAAGTAAAGCACATTTTCCTCCATCTAATATACCCATTTTATGTTCGTATTTATATTTTTCTGTGTGGTACATTGCGTGTGCTCCACCTATTATACAACTGTATGGTTCTGAAAGTGATGCAGCATAAAATCCTCTACTGCTATCAAAAGGAATTATACATCCTCTTTCTATCGCTTTATTTGGAATTATTATATAAGTTGCAACTCCTCCACAATTTGCAAATGAATAACCAAAAGTTGCCATACTATTATCTATAAATGCTGCTGGTTGTATAGAAATGCTCTTTCCAACCGCATATTCTTTTTCCCATTTGCTTCCCACTTGTCTTATTACACCTGCTGTCTCGTGACCTACTATTATTGGATTTATATCTATATCATCGTTTACTCTCTCGTGTTCTGCACCTAATTTACATTCTTTATAAGTAGACATACATACGCTATCTGTTACTACTTCTATTAAAATTTCATCGTCTTTTATTTCAGGTAATTCAAACTCTTCTAAACGTAAATCATTTTTTCCATAAAGTCTAACTGCTTTTGTTTTCATTTTTCTCTCCTTGTTACATTTTTTCATATATGAAATTTATTTCTTTATGTTTTTTATAATAATACACTTTTTCAAAAAAAGCAATAAAAAAGTGCACATTTTTTCATTATAGAAAATCTGTACACATTTTATTGCTTTTAAATTAATTTTTCAGCAGTTTCTCTATCTGTTATTAAAACATCGATTAAATGTCCTCTAAGTCCAGCCTTTATAGATTGAACCTTATGTTCTCCATAAGCTACACCTATCTTTAGTGGTATTTCTTTTAGTTCTTCTAAAGTAACACCTATTATTCTATCATCTAGCTCACTGTGAATTGGAGATCCATTTTTATCATAGGCACGACCAATAACTTCACCTACTGCATTTTTTTGTCTAAGCTTCTCGGCCATATCTTCTCCATCCTCCATAAGAACGAATAGAGATCCATTTTTATCTATAGGCCCCATTCCTAAAATAGCTACATCACATGTTTTAGCCTTATCAAGTACTCCCTTAACATCTGGTTCATTCATTATAACTTCTTTTGCTTTAGAATTAGATACTATCATCGGCGCAGATAAATTATAATTTTTCGCATTTATTAATTGACACATTTTTATGGCTAAAAAGTTAGAATATGTCAATCTAAGGGATTCTGACTTCTCATCAAATGAATTATTTGTACCTAAAAAAGGTATTACCTCAACTCCTTTTACGTTTACCGATTTATTATAACCCTCTGATTCAAATGTCATTATTAAATTTTTCATAGAACGTCCCCAGTTTATACCCAGCTTCATATTGTTTTTCAAAATTCTAGCTAGATACTCACTTGCTTGAACTGAAACTGCGTAATCCTTATTCATACCCTCAGTTTCCACAGCTATCAATACCTCTTTTAATCCAAACTCTTTTTCTATGGATTTTTCAAGCTCTATAGTATTTTCACTTGGGTAATTTATCTGTATTTTTACTATTCCTTCTTTTTTAGCCCTGCTTAAGGTTCTCGAAACAGTAGCCCTAGATATATTTAGTTTTTTTGAAATCGCATCTTGGCTCATCTCATCTTTATAGTACATATCGACAACTTTTATCATAAATCTTTCGTCTTTACTGCTCAATATTTTCACATCCCTATTTTCAATATATGATATTCTTTTGTTAATCTTAATTATATATAAAGCTGAAATTTATTGCAATATTGTACAAATGTCAAAAAAACAGGATATGGCAAACCATATCCTGTTAAAAAAGGAGTAACATTGAAAAAATTATCTAGCTTCTAAACTGCACAAACAGTCAGTTTAAACTTCTTCAAGTAAAATTCTACTTGAACTAACTAAATCTTATATTTAAAATATAATACTTAAACCTTAATTTAATATTACCTAATTATTAAGTTTTTATTAAAGTTTTGTTTATTGCATTTTTATATTATAATCCTAGCTCTTCTTTACATTCTTTAAATGCCTTTAATGCTAAATCTAAATCCTCTTTTGTATGGCATGCTGAAATTTGTGTTCTAATTCTAGCCTTTCCTTTAGGAACTACTGGATAATAGAAGCCTATTACATATATACCTTTTTCTAACATTTTTTGAGCAAATTTTTGAGCAACTAAAGAGTCTCCTAGCATAATAGGCACTATTGGATGCTCACTTTCGATTATATTTAATCCTATTTTTTTGATGCCTTCTCTGAAGTATTTTGTGTTTTCTTCTAGTCTATCTCTGTATTCTGTACTTCTTGAAAGAATTTCTAAAGTTTTTATACTAGCAGCTGCTATAGAAGGTGCTAATGTATTTGAGAATAGATATGGTCTTGATCTTTGTCTAAGTAAAGCTATTATTTCTTTTCTACCACTAGTATATCCACCACTAGCCCCACCTAGTGCTTTTCCTAATGTTCCTGTAATTATATCAACTCTTCCCATTACATTTCTGTATTCATGAGTTCCTCTACCATTTTTACCCATAAATCCTACTGCATGAGAATCGTCTACCATTACCATCGCGTTGTATTTTTCGGCTAAATCACATATTCCTTCTAAGTCAGCTATTATACCATCCATAGAGAAAACTCCGTCAGTAGCTATAACTTTATTTTTTGCTCCCTCTTGATCTGCTTTTATAAGCATTTCTTCTAGAGATTTCATGTCGTTGTTTTTATATCTATATTTTTTTGCCTTAGAAAGTCTGATACCATCTATTATACTAGCATGGTTTAATTCATCACTTATTATAGCATCTTCAGCAGTTGTTATAGTTTCGAATAAACCACCGTTTGCATCAAAGCATGAAGTGTATAATATTGTATCCTCTGTTTGTAAAAATTCACTTATTTTACCTTCTAATTCTTTATGTATTTCTTGTGTCCCACATATAAATCTAACTGATGATAATCCATATCCCCATTTATCGTAGCTTGCTTTTGCAGCGTCGATTATTTCTTGATTGTCTGCTAAACCTAGATAGTTATTTGCACACATATTTACTACTCCACTTGCTTGTGTAGTGTCTATTTTTGATTTTTGTGGAGTTGTTATAACTCTTTCATCCTTCCATAAACCACTTGATTTGATTTCATCTAATATCCCTTGATAATATCCACTATTGTACATAATAGCTCCCCTTTCAATTGCAGTATTCTTTCTACACATTTAGTATATCATAAGCATTTATATATAAAAAAATCTTTATCATTTTTTTCCAAAAACTATTGCAAAATTTTTTTTTTAGTGTAAAATCAATGTTAACTTACTAATTATTTTTAGTTAACATTAATTTAGGAGCAAAATTTTAGGAGGATATATTTTATGAAACTTTCAACTAGAGAAATTATTTTATGTGGTTTATTTGCAGCATTGATATCTGTATTTGCTCAAATATCTATTCCACTACCTTTTACAACTGTACCGCTTACACTACAAATATTCGGTATTGCTATAACTGGACTTATATTAGGGTATAAATGTGGATTTATAGCGACTTTAATATACTTAATCCTAGGAGGAATTGGAATTCCAGTATTCGCTCAATTTTCAGGAGGTGTAGGAGTTCTATTTGGACCAACTGGTGGATTTTTACTTGGATATCCTTTAATGGCATTTATAATAGGATATATTAAAGAAAAATTCAATTCTCATATTTTAACTGCTATTAGCATGGTTGTCGGATTAGCTATTGTATATGCATTTGGTACAATTATGTTCTCTTTTGTAACTGGAAATACAGTAATGCAAAGCCTATTTTATTGTGTAGTTCCTTTTGTATTAGTAGATTTATTAAAATTAGTTTTAGCTGATATAATTGGGGAAACTGTATGTAAGAGGGTATTTTCAAGTTTAAAATTTAACTAATAAAATAAAAAAGCGTATATTTTTTCATCAAAGAAAATTTATACGTTTTTTTAAATTTAACCTTTCGTACTATAAAATTATTCAAACTCCATTTTGTCATCTTCTATTTCATCATATTCTTCCAATTCGTTTAAAATATCTTTATCACATTTTTTAAACATGGCTATAAATACAATTAATAAAATAGCACTCGCAACTAATGTAGCCTTTTCTAAATATATATTAGTAAAAATACCACCTACACATGCTCCTATAATGAAAAAAATTATTATCCCATAAGCTTGAATGCTTGTTTTCATTTTTGATATATCTTTTTCTACAACTGATTTATATATATGTTCAGTACCTGTTCTTAAATTTCCTGTACACATTGTTGTAGCCATATTCAGTCCATTTATTTTTCTAAAAGCCTCCACCTGCATAGCACATACAAATGAAATAGATACGTTTACAACTACATCATAAACTCCAACTGGAACAAATGACATTATAAAAACAACTATTATTTCAGCCCCTATTATAATTTGTCTCCAGTGAAAAAAACTGTGTCTAGGCTTTGCTCTTTTTTTTATTATTTCCGTCAATATTACACCTGCTATAAAAGCTAATACAGGAACAAAATGATAAAAAGCTCCCTCAAAATCAGATTGTGCCAAAGACAATCCTACTAATACAATATTTCCAGTTTGTGCATTAGAGAAAACTTGGCCTCTACATATATAAGTATATACATCTAAAAATCCTCCTACTATAGCAAGCAATGCACCTAATTTAAATGATTCTGACATTTGTTTTTCATGTTCATTTTTCATATATAATCTTCCTCCACTTTTTTATAGTATATTAGGAAACCATATTTATTTAAATATTTTTGCTAAATATAATTTCCGTCATATATCTAAAAATTTATATAATTAAACTTTAGAATTATAATCTTCCAATATTTAGTATAACACTATAATCTATAATATAAAAATTTTATCAAAATTAAACATGTCTAGCATCAAAGTTAATCTCAATAATACAATTTAAATTTAAATAATTATAAGAAAATCTTTATCCTAAAGATCCATAATGTTGATTTTCTTGAAATGCATGACGGAAATTATATTTATCCACAATTTCAAAGGAATATAATTTCCTATGCATTATAAAAAAGGAATTATCGATACATCAAAACATATCAATAATTCCCTTTTACATATATATTTTAGTTGATTGGTTAAAAGAATATATTTTTTATATTGTATTATATTACTACTCATAATATAATTTTTTACCCTATTTCAATCATTTTACCATTTCTTGCGTATATGATTTTTTCGCATACATTAGTAATATGATCTCCAATTCTTTCTAAATATCTTCCTACAAACAAAAGCTTTACACCTTGATTTATATTTTGTTCTGGATTTTCATGCATAACTCTCAAGCAATCTTCTCTTACTTTGTAGTAAAGAACGTCGATTTCATTGTCTATAAGAGCTACCTTATATGCTAAATCTACATCTTGATTTATAAAAGCAGTCTTTAAATTTCTAAACATATCTAAACAATGCTCAGTCATCTTTGGTATATCGACTAATTCCTTTATATAGTCCTCTCCTGCAATTGTCACTACTTCTGAAGCTATATTTGCTGCATAGTCTCCAATTCTTTCTAATTCAGTTGATATATCAGATAAAGCGTATATTTCTCTTAAATCTTTTGCCATAGGTTGTTTTAAAGCCATTAATTCTATACTTCTATCTCTAATATATTCTCTCAATATATCTATATCATCATCATTATTTATAACCTTTTTTGCTAAATCTACATCCTTATTAATCATGCTTTTAACAGATAATTCTATAGCTTCTTCGCATTTATCCATCATTCTATTTATATATTCTTTTAAAGTTTTTATATTCATCTCTAAATTTGTACTTGCCATCTTATATCTCCTTAAACTATAGTTTGTAATACTGAAATTTGAATTATTCTAAATTTTAACCGAATCTTCCTGTTATATAATCCTCTGTACGTTTATCTTGTGGCACTGTGAATATTTCTTTAGTGTTGTTGAATTCTATTAATTCACCATTTAGGAAAAATCCTGTTTTGTCTGAAATACGTGCAGCTTGTTGCATATTATGTGTAACTATTACTATAGTGTATTGATTTTTTAAAGTTGACATTAATTCTTCTACTTTAGAAGTTGATATTGGATCTAGCGCTGATGTAGGTTCATCCATTAGTATAACATCTGGCTTCATAGCTATAGTTCTCGCTATGCAAACACGTTGTTGTTGTCCTCCTGATAAACCTAGTGCTGGTGATTTTAGTCTGTCCTTTACTTCATCCCAAATTGCAGCTCCCTTTAAACTTTCTTCTACTATTTTATCTAATTCTTTTTTGTCTTTTATCCCTTGGTTTCTTGGTCCGTAAGCTACGTTATCGTATATACTCATTGGGAATAAGTTCGCCTTTTGGAATACCATACCTACTCTAGTTCTAAGGCTTATTACATCATTAGTTGTAAGTACTTCTTCGTCTCCCATATATATTTTTCCGTTTATTTTTACACAGTCTATTAAGTCATTCATTCTATTTAAGCATCTTAAAAATGTAGATTTTCCACATCCTGAAGGTCCTATTAGAGCAGTTACTTCATTTTCTCTTATATCCATGTTGATTCCTTTTAGAGCTTGCTTTTCTCCATAGTATAAGTCTAAGTCGTTTACTCTTATTTTAACGTTGTTTTCACTCATATCTATTCTCCTTAATTTTTATTAATATCTATATTGATCAATTATTTCTTTTTAATAATTTGCTTTGTTTAACTTTTTAGCCACTAGCTTAGCTATAGTGTTTAGTGCAAATACTATTACTATAAGTACTAGACCAACACCGCATGCAGTTTGTATATCTCCTGTTTCTTTAGTCAATAAGTATGCATGTACTGTAAGTGTTCTGGCACTATCAAATACTGTAAGTGGCATTTTTGCTACTGTTCCAGCTGTTAATAAAATCGCCGCTGATTCACCGATTACACGACCTATTGATAAGATCACTCCTGAAAGTATTCCAGGTATTGCACTTGGTAGGATTACCTTGTAAAGTGTTTGAAACTTAGTAGCTCCAAGTCCTAGAGATGCTTCTCTATAAGTTTGTGGTACAGTTTTTAGAGCTTCTTCTGTAGAACGTATTATTGTTGGAAGTATTATAATCGCTACTGTTAAACCACCTGATAATATTGAATATTGGAATTTTAATGCTACTACAAAGAATATTCCCCCGAATAATCCATATACTATTGATGGTATACCTGCTAGACATTCTGTAGCAAATCTTATAACTCTTACTATTTTACCTTGCTTAGCGTACTCTTGTAAGTAAACTGCGGCAAGTATACCTATTGGTGTAGCTACTAATATTGATACTAAAACCATATACACTGTTGTAATTATCATTGGAAGTATTCCACCATCTCCACTTGCTGAATAATCACTAAATAAGAAGTTTAAATTGATTTTTCCCATTCCTTTTATAAATATAAATCCAACTATCACTACTAGTATTCCTACTGTTATAATAGCTGATAAATATACTAGGGAAACTAATAAATTATCTTTATTTTTTCTCGCCTTTAAATTATTTTCCATTTTATTCTACTCCTTTAGAAGTTAATTTAGTTAATACTAAATTTATAATTATTATGAATATGAAAAGCACAACCCCTGTTGCAAATAACATTTCTTGATGTGTACCTGCTGCGTATCCCATTTCTAGAGCTATATTTGTTGTAAGTGGTCTTACACTGTCTAGAATTGATGTTGGAAATGCTGTTGAGTTACCTGCTACTAGTATTACTGCCATTGTTTCACCTAATGCTCTACCTATACCTAGGATTACACCTGCTAGTATTCCTGATTTAGCTGCTGGCACTGTTACCTTAAATATTGTTTCTATTTTTGATGCTCCTAATGCTAAAGATCCTTCTTTGTATGCTTTAGGTACTGCTCTTATTGATGTTTCTGATAATGAAATTATTGTTGGAAGCATCATTATCGCTAATACGAAAATTACTGCTAATAAGCTTTGTCCTTTAGGAAGATTTAATACAGTTTGTATTGCTGGTACAATAATTGCTAACCCGAATATACCGTAAAGAACTGATGGTATACCTGCTAGAAGTTCTACTGCTGTTGAAATTATTTTTGCATATCTTTTAGGACAAATTTCTGCTATAAATATTGCTGCAAGTATTCCAACTGGAACACCTATTATCAAAGCTCCTATTGTAGCTACTATAGAAGTTACTATCATAGAACCTATGCCGAATTTTTGAGATCCTGGCAACCATTCAGTTCCAAATATAAAATCTACAAATGAATATCCTTCTGTTATGAAAGGCATTAAACCTTTATAAAATACAAACCCTATTATAAGTAATAAACTTATAACTGCTACTAAAGCACTTATCATAAATATTTTTTCTGTAACAGCTTCTATTATATACTTACTTCTATTTTTATTAGATGAGTTACTTTCATTTACATTGATTGATTCAGTTTTTTCCAATCTAAGCTCCTCCTTTTTAAAACGGAGTGCTACAAAATGCTATCTAGTATCTTTTGCAACACTCCAAACTATCTTCAATAATTTATTTAATTTCTATTTTTCATTTATACTC
>NZ_JALEXO010000204.1 GCF_022780145.1 Intestinibacter sp. | reverse complement strand
AGTTTGGTGCTTTTCTAAAGACCTTTGCTAATTTAAAACATGGGAATGCATAATCTCCCATATCTTTATTTGGTGGTATTTCTATAAGTTGTAATATCTCATCATAAGATAAATCTTCTATTTTACTTTTAAGACAATTTGCTACTGCTGCCTTGAAATCTTGCATTTTAATCTCCTCTCTTGCCGTAATACGTTCGTATTTTATTATTTTATGTTAAATCAAATTACGAATTTTTTCAAGATATTTAACATATATGCCTAGATTATATTGTTATTTATTTTATATATCTATTATACTTTATTATATTTGTTCTTCATCTATTATTTTTATATTATTTTGAGCGAGGATAGAAGCTGTAACTCCCATACCCTTTATTTTTTTCTTTGAAAAAGTCCCATCATATATATATCTGCATCCACAAGACGGACTGCTCGCCTTTAAAACAGCTTCTGCTGCGTTGTTTTCTTTAGCTATTTTTAGAGCTTCTTCTGCACCTTTTATAAAATTTGATGTGACATCGATGCCTTTATTCGACACAACTTTAGTTTCGCCGTTTAGTACATCTTTACCGTCTTTATTTCCATAAGTCTCTATTTCTGATGGATCTCTAGGAGTTGTCAAGCCTCCCAATTGTTCTGGACATACTGCAATATATTCTTTATCCTTTAAATATTTTAATACTTTTTCTGATTTATTATTTCCACCGCTGTATTTACAGTTTTCTCCTAATAAACAAGCTGATACTATTATCATATTTTCACCTTTATTTTAAAGTTACTATAGTTACACCTGCTCCACCTTCACCGTATTCACCTGGTCTTTTTGATTTTACGTGTTTGTTTCTCTTTAGCACGTCTTGAAGTCCTTTTTTAAGAACTCCTGTACCTATACCGTGAATAATTGTGACTGTTTCAAGTCCAGCAACACAGGCATCATCTAAGTATTTATCCATTTCTATTATTGCTTCCTCTAAGTTTAATCCTCTTAAATCAACCTCACCTTTTACTCTTCCTGATTTTTCGCTGATTATCTTACGTGTTTGTTTTGTCACTGTTGATTTTTTGTCTTTTGGAATTTTCTTTAGTGATTTAAATGGCAGATTCATCTTCATTATACCAATTTGTACGACAGCTTCTTTTTTCTTGTTATCTACAGAAACTACGCTACCTTCTTGGTTTAATGTGACTACCTTGACATCATCACCTGGTTTTAAGTCTTTTATTTCTTTTGAAGAAACCTTTGGCACTATCATACTTTTTACTGAAGGTTGAAGGTCACCCATAGAATCTGATAATTCTTTCTTAAGTGCTTCAATCTTTTTGTGTTTTTCCTTAGAAGCCATTTCTGTTTCTAGCTTTCTAAGTTCTTTTAAAATTTGATCTGATTGTTCTTTAGCCTGTCTAGTTATGCTAAATGCTTCTGATTTTGCCTTGCTGATGATTTTATCTCTCTGAGCCATTACTCTTCTAAGTCTTTCGTCGTATTCTGCCTTTACTTCTTCTATTTCTTGTTTTAATTTTTCTGCTTCTAAGCGTTCTTCTTCTGCCTTTAGTCTATTCTTTTCTACATTTTGTAATACGTCTTCTAATTCGATATTCTCTGTATTTATAAATTCCTTAGCTCTATTTATTACATATTCGCTTAAGCCTAATTTTTTTGATATTTCAAATGCGTTAGACTTACCTGGAACACCTATTAACAATCTATATGTAGGACTAAGTGTCTCTACATCAAATTCAACAGCTGCATTTTCTACACCTTTTTTAGTAAGAGCGTAGTTTTTAAGCTCGCTGTAGTGAGTTGTAGCTATACATTTAGCCCCTGCCATATTTACGTCTTCTAGTATGGCAATTGCAAGAGCTGCTCCTTCTACTGGATCTGTACCTGCTCCTAATTCGTCAAATATTACTAAAGAATCACAAGTGACTTCCTTTAATATAGAAACTGTATTTGTCATATGTGATGAGAATGTAGATAAGCTTTGTTCTATACTTTGTTCATCACCGATATCTGCAAATATATTATCGTATACACACATACTAGTCCCAAAATCAGCTGGAATATGTAGACCACTTTGTGTCATAAGTGCAAATAGACCTACAGTCTTTATTGTTACAGTTTTACCACCTGTATTCGGTCCTGTGATGACTAATGTATCGAAATCTCTTCCTAGATAAATATTATTTGGCACTACATCATTTTTGTCTATCATTGGATGTCTACCGTTTTTTATGTTGAAATATTTATCTTCGTTTAGAACTGGTTCTATAGCTCGCATTTCTACAGATAATTTTCCTTTAGCAAATGCAAAGTCTAATTTTCCTAAAATTTCTTGATTAGAAATCAATTCTTCAGAAATTTCTCCTACCATAGCTGATAGCTCTGCCAAAATTCTCTCTATTTCCTCTTGTTCGTCTAGTTTTAATTTTCTAAGCTCGTTGTTCATCTCAACTATACTCATAGGCTCGATAAATAATGTAGCCCCTGATGATGATTGGTCGTGAACTATACCTGATATTGATGATCTGTACTCAGCCTTCACTGGTATAACAAATCTATCGCCTCTCATAGATATTATGTTATCTTGTAGATATTTTTGGTATGTTGTCGAGCTTATGATAGAATTTAATTTTGATCTGATAGATTGGTTCTTTTGAACTATTCTCCTTCTTATTGTTCTAAGTGTAGTAGATGCGCTATCAGATATTTCTGATTCGCCTACAATAGAAGTATATATTCTATCTTCTACATCTCTATATGTATATAAAGCATTTGTAAGAGATTGGATTATTGGATAATTAAAATCCTCCTCTTCTGAGCCATCTAGATTTTTCTTCAAAGTACGCGCTACTCTCAAGCAATCTGCTACCTTAAGTAGTGCAGATGGGTCGATTGTAGCACCTACATTAGCTCGCTTTACCATGTCCTCTATATCATGTATTCCATCCATACTGACTAAGCCTCTCTTAATAAGTATGGCCTGTGCTTCACTCGTTTCAAGCAAAGTGTTCTTTACTTCATCGAAGTCATTGCTTGGTTTCAAATTTTCTATATGTTTAAGCCCTAAAGAAGATGACGCCTTTGTTTTTAACTTATCTATTATTTTGTTAAACTCTAATACTCTAAGTGATCTCTCGTTCATCTCTCCTCCTAATTTTTACCACAATTATTTTATATTTATATTATTGATAAAAATCCCGAAATTATACTCATTCGGGATTTTTTATTTAACCCAGATTAAGCATAAATAAAACCACTTTATATTATACCTAAACCAAGCTTATTATGGATAAAATTTTTGCATTTATTTTATTTTTATTTACACAATTTCATTTGCCATAGTATAAAGTTGATAGTAAACACCTTTTTTATCTAATAATTCTTTGTGATTTCCTTCTTCTACGATACCATTTTCTGTCAATACAAGTATTCTGTCTGCATTTTGTATAGTAGTTAATCTATGAGCTATTGTAAGTGTAGTTCTTCCCTTGGCAAGTCTCTCTAATGATTTAGATACTAGATATTCACTTTCGTTATCTAGTGCTGATGTAGCTTCGTCTAGGATTAATATCTTAGGATTCTTTAAGAACACTCTAGCTATACTTATTCTTTGTTTTTGACCACCAGATAATTTGACTCCTCTTTCTCCTACATATGAGTCATATCCGTCTTTTAATTCAGATATAAACTCGTGAGCACCAGCAAGCTTTGCAGCTTCTATTACTTGTTCTCTAGTTGCCTTAGGATTTCCATAAGCTATATTGTCGTAAACTGTTCCAGCAAATAGATATACATCTTGTTGAACTATACCTATATTTTGTCTCAAGCTCTTTAAAGTTATTTTCTTGATATCTTTATCATCTAAGTAAATACTTCCTTCTGTAGTATCGTAAAAACGTGGTATTAAGTTGCATATAGTAGTTTTTCCACCTCCAGAAGGTCCTACTAACGCTACCTTTTCTCCCTCTTTTATAGATAAATTAATATGATCTAATACTTCCTTTTGAGTATCATTGTATTCAAATGATACATCCTTGAATTCTATACTTCCCTTTACATCAGTTAATTCTTCAGCATCTTCATCATCAAATATATCTATATCAGAATCTATTATTTCTGTAAAACGTTCTATTCCTGTCATACCTTTTTGGAATTGTTCTGTAAATTCTACAATTCTCTTAACTGTAGCAAGTAAAGTTGTAACATATAATGTATATACAAATAAATCAGCTGGTTCAATAAGCCCCTTCATCATAAATGCTCCACCGGCAATTAATAAAACTAAATACATGATTCCATCAAATATACAAGTTATTATCTTGAATCCTGCCATGTACTTGTATGTTTCTTTTTTAGTTCCTAGGAATTTACGGTTGTCTTGTGTGAATTTTTCTGCTTCAATTTCTTCATTTGCAAATGCCTTTACAACTCTAACCCCTAATAAACTGTCTTCTAATCTTGAATTTAATTCTCCGATTTGCACTCTTTGTTTCTTAAACGCTCTCTTCATCTTTACATTTTGATCCATACTAAATACGACCATCAAAGGTATAAATATGAATATTATTGTAGTCAAAGCTATATTTATTCTAGATAAAAGTATGAATGATATGACTATTTTTACTCCTGCTATGAAAAACTCTTCCGGACAATGGTGAGCAAATTCAGTTACATCAAATAAGTCATTAGTTATTCTAGACATAATTTGCCCTACCTTTGTGTTGTTAAAGTAAGAATCAGATAATTTTTGGATATGGTCAAATGCATCCTTTCTCATATCTGTCTCTATTCTAGCACCCATTACATGTCCTATTCTAGTCATGTAGTAATTCGCAATAGCATCTATTATTCTAAGAACTAGATAAATTCCAGCTACACTTGCTATTAACTCCACAGTAATTGATGCTAAATCCTCTGTCCCTTTATTTGCAAGATATTTCAATATCATAGGTAATATTAAATCACATCCTGTAGTTAAAAACGCACAGAATAAATCTAATAATAAAACCTTCTTATATGGTCTAAAATAAGGAAGAAATCTTGCTATTAATTCTTTAGTTTTGTACTTTCTATTTTCCATCAGAAACCTCCCAATATATTTAAAATATTTTTACATACCAAAATGCACCTGCTGATGTAGCAGATGTTTAGATATTATATAT
>NZ_JALEXO010000012.1 GCF_022780145.1 Intestinibacter sp. | reverse complement strand
CTATTTCTTCGTATGGATCTTCTGTATATAATATTTCTTCATCTATTAATGTTTTTATTTCATCATAGGCTTCTGATATAATATCTGCTTTGTATTTATCGCCGAATTCAGCTATAAGCGCCTCCTTTGGTCTTAAACTGTCATCATCGATTAAATCATAAACTAGTTCATCTACTATATGAACAGATCCTGTATTTACATCTAATACAAAGTAATTTTCACCTTGTTTAAATTTATGAACTAAACTCATTTTATCTCCTCCGTATATAAAAACAAATCAAAAGCTGTTGAAATATATATATGTATATATTTCAACAGCCCTGTTAATTATATTTCACATTTTAAATTAGCTACTGTACAAGATGTTTTACAAGCAGATTGGCAAGAGTTTGCACATTCTTTACATCCTGGTTTCTTTAAGCTATCTTTAATGTTTGTTTTGTTTATTGTTTTTATATGTTTCATACTAAATCACCTCCAATAAATAATACCTTGATATTTTATCATATATAATTTACTAAATAAAGTTACTTTTCCTAATATTCATATATTGTGGAAAATATTATCTAAAAAACCGCATAATTTACTTATGATAAGGTTCTCCGTTACACCTCCAAAGGAGCACGTTTTACTTTAATTGTTCTAAAGCCTTATATTTTTTAAGCTCTTTCATAAGTTCTTTCTCTATTTCTTTATCTAAATATCTCCTTGGAATTATATGAGCTACAAATCCACTTATATATAAGGATCATATCTTCGTAAACTTTTACATCTTTTATACTTTCTAACGATACTGTTTCTGATATAGAATCCCCTTTTACTACTATTGTCCCATCAATAATTTCTAAAGTCTTACTTCCAAATATTGATGAATTATCTCCTTAACTTATGAGTTTATCAGTTTCTTTAGCTACTAATTTTTTGTATTGCTTAGGATATGTTAAAATCCAAATGACTAAAAAAACTATCGCTACTATAATCCAATATATACTCGGTTGATTAAATATCCCCGTTCCTGTAAAGTAGATTGGTATAGAAAGTATTATGGGTACAGCATATCTAAGTATGTTAAATGTACTTTTCTGTGATTTCGAGTTTTCTAAATGATGTAAATTGAAGCTTATATAGTCATCTTTTGTTATTTTAAAGTCGATTTTCATTTGTGCCGTCCCCTTATTATTAAAAACTTTATTTACATTATATTACAAATTTCAAGCACTTACAATTAAGCATAGTAACATGAAAAAAGGAAGGGTCTTCATCTTCTTCAGACGACCCTTCCTTTACTTTTAGGCTTTGAATGTCTTATATTTAAATCCTACATATAAAAATTTAACTTATCTATTTAAATTTAATCTCTAATTGCGTTTAGTTTATGAAGCAAATACTCTTTTTTATTCAATGGATCATACGTTGTTTTTTTGCGTGCTTTTGAAAATTCAGCTGAAGCTTCCTTATACCCATAAAATTTTGTCACAAACATTCCTCTACCTTCTGTATATGAAGCTATTTTCATTTTATATTCTTTTGAATTTTCTACTGGAATTAATCCCTTTATTGAGAATTCATCCCCTATAACAATAGGATTATCAAAGGTTGCCCTCATAGTTTCTAAATCCCATACCGCTTTGCTTAAAGCATTTTGAGGAATCTTTAACTCAAACTCATGTAATGGCTCTAATAAAACAGTTTGTGCTTTATATAATGCTTCCATGAATACCATAGGTGTCACATTTCTAAAATCTGCTGGAGTGCTGGCTGGACTAAAAAATTCACCACAGCTAAGAGTGACTTTTACATCTGTAACCTCCCATCCAAATAATCCTTGTTTACTTGTCTTAATAACTGCTTCTTCAATTGCATTTTGAAAAGATTTTGGCAATGACCCTACTGAAACATTAGAAATATACCTAAGACCTTCGCCTCTCCCTGCTGGTTCTATTTCTAAGCCTACTGTCGCCCAAAATGGATTTAAGTCTTCCTGCATATGCATTATTGACGCTCCAAAACCTTTAGGTGTTTCCTTATAGATAGTCTCAATATTCGAAAACTCTACTTTTATTCCATATAAATCATCTAACATGGAACTTAGTATTTCCATTTGAACTTCACCGAATAAGTTGACATAAATTTCTTTATCTATGTCATTCATCTCTAATTCTAGTAGTGGATCTTCCTCTGCAAGTAATGTTAATGCTTTAAATAGCTCTGGATTTTTTTCTTTATCAATTGCAGAAATTGTTGTTTTTAATGCTGGTTTAGCTATAGATATATTTTTAATTTTATCATTTGAAATTCCAATAACATCTCCCACTTGGAAACTTGTAAGTCCATATAAAATACCTATATCCCCTGCTTCTATCCTCTGTGCTTCAACAACTCCCCCATTTTCTAACCTATTAATTTTCTTTACTTTTTCTGCTATCTCCTTATTAGGTACTTGAATTTTATCTCTTACAGATATTTTTCCTCCAAATAATCTTACATAAACCTTCTTTTCATTTTTACTTGTTCTTTCGATTTTAAATACTACTCCAGATAAATCACTTTCACAATCATCACCTGCAAATGGAAAATAACTACAAATTCCATCTAATAAGTCTTCAACTCCAAGTCCAATTGCTGCCGCACCACAAAATACTGGATATAGACTTCCTTCACTTGCATATAATGAAAGCTTTTCTTGTATTTCTTCTTTATCAGGTTCTATTCCACCAATATATCTTTCTAAAAATGCTTCGTCTAAGTCTGATAAAACATCAATAGCATCATCATTTATCATGCATGTATCAAATAGTTTTTTTATATAAACAGCTTTGCTTCCTACATCATATACTTCTTGTAATCTAACTACTTTATTGGACATATTCTTCTTTATATCTTCAAATACTTTATTGAAATTTGCCCCAATTCTATCTAGCTTATTTACAAAAATTATTGTTGGAATGTTTAACTCCTTTAATGTCTCAAATAATATTCTTGTTTGTGACTGAATACCCTCTACTCCTGATATAACTAGTATCGCTCCATCTAAAACACTTAATGAACGTTCAACTTCCGAAATAAAATCCACATGTCCTGGAGTATCAACAATATTAACCTTGACATTATTCCAATTAAAAGATATGGTTGATGATTTAATGGTAATCCCTCTCTTACGCTCAAGCTCCATAGAATCCGTCTGTGTATTGCCTAAATCAACTCTTCCAACTGATTTTATAGCTCCACTATAATATAATAAGTTTTCTGTTATAGTTGTTTTTCCTGCATCCACGTGTGCTACGATTCCTATATTAATTATTTTCTTCATAATCAATACCTCCAACTCTATCAACCACCTTTTTATCCATTATCATAGCAACAATATATAACACTAATACCGGTGTTACTAATAACGAAGTACATGCTATACCCATACTCACTGAAATATTTGTAGCTATGATTCCTATAATTGGTCCACCTAAAATTTGACCTAAGGAATTTATTTGTCCATTTATAGAAAGTACAGTAGATCTGGCCTTGTCATCTATATGTCCATTAAGCCATGCACTAAATATAGGTTCATTTATAGTTCTAAAGGTACTTGTCGCTAAATAAGCTATTAGCATTAAGTTAAATCTTTTTGTAATAGCAAATATGAACATAAATGATATATAAAATATATTTATACATAATAACAGCTTTCCATTTTTATTCTTATCATCATCCTTAAGCTTCTTTTCCATAAAATGCATTACTATAGCACTCAATATCATTCCTGCAATTCCAAAAATTCCGAACCAAGTCACTGGTTTAAGGTTTCCAAGTTTAGGAAGCATAGTATCTTGTAAAAAATGCATATTAGAAAGTCTATCATAACCTTCACTGGATAATCCATAAAATAAAGTTACTGAAAGCAAAATTATAATTATAGGTTTATTTTTTATAAATTTAAGACCAGATTTAAAGGTATATCCCATCTTTTTAAAAGTATTTAAATCCTCTGGAGCAGA